>NZ_JAKEUW010000006.1:0-166954 GCF_022398115.1 Vibrio sp. Isolate22
TCTTTGCCATTCATGGTACTGATTCATTTTTGCCAACTAACCATGCGGCTACTGCTCAGACAAAACGAAAAGCATTGAATTTAATGTGGACGAATGAATGGTCTCTCACGCACACTAGCGCAGTATTAAACCTCTCATCCCCTGGGATACTCTCAGTCTGGCTCAAACGATTTAATGAGCTCGGTATCAAAGGGCTCAAAATGCGCCAGAAAGGAAGACCCTCAATGAAACAGCAACCTCAACGTACAACTAAGCCTGATGATGAAATGACACTTGAGGAGCTAAAAGAGGAGTTGGTCTACTTGCGAACCGAGAATGCCGTTCTAAAAAAGTTGGAAGAGTTGGAGCAGGAAAAAAACCGTCGAACAAAGAAAAAGCGGTCATAGCTCTAACTCTTAAAAGCAAGTACCCGTTAAAGCACTTACTGCACACTCTACAGCTGGCAAAAAGTGTCTTTTATTATCAGGCTCAAACGCGCAAGCGCCCAAATAGCTACGAACGTGAGCTGCGGTTGATAAAGTCAATTTATCATGAGCATAAGGGGCGATACGGCTACCGCCGTATTCACTTGGAACTAAAAAATCAGGGGTTCATGCTTAATCACAAAACGGTTCAAAGGCTTATGGCTCAGCTCAACCTTAAATCGACGGTCAGGATTAAAAAGTATCGTTCATATCGAGGAGAGTCTGGAACAGCAGCTCCTAACGTGCTTGAAAGAGATTTTAGTGCGACTCAACCCGATGAAAAATGGGTAACTGATGTCACGGAGTTCAAAGTAAAAGAGCAGAAAGTATACTTGTCTCCCGTTGTAGACTTGTTTACTCAGGAAGTGGTTGCTTATAGAGTGGCCAAAAATGCCTGTTTGCCGCTTGTCAACCTTAAATCGACGGTCAGGATTAAAAAGTATCGTTCATATCGAGGAGAGTCTGGAACAGCAGCTCCTAACGTGCTTGAAAGAGATTTTAGTGCGACTCAACCCGATGAAAAATGGGTAACTGATGTCACGGAGTTCAAAGTAAAAGAGCAGAAAGTATACTTGTCTCCCGTTGTAGACTTGTTTACTCAGGAAGTGGTTGCTTATAGAGTGGCCAAAAATGCCTGTTTGCCGCTTGTCACGGATATGCTGACGGAAGCCATATCAAAGCTTAAACCCAACTCAAAGCCAATTATACATAGCGATCAAGGTTGGCAATATCGTCATCGACAGTATCAAAAAAAGGTAGCGGAGAGTGGGTTAACACAAAGCATGTCGAGAAAAGGTAACTGCTTGGATAATGCGGTTGCTGAAAACTTTTTTGCTTTACTCAAAACAGAGATGTATCACAACCAAAGCTTTGAAGATGCAGATGCTCTGATAGAGCAAATTAAAGAATACATCGAGTACTACAATACCAAACGTATAAAAGTNTCGAGAAAAGGTAACTGCTTGGATAATGCGGTTGCTGAAAACTTTTTTGCTTTACTCAAAACAGAGATGTATCACAACCAAAGCTTTGAAGATGCAGATGCTCTGATAGAGCAAATTAAAGAATACATCGAGTACTACAATACCAAACGTATAAAAGTGAAACTAAAAGGCCTGACTCCGATAGAATATCGAACTCAGGCCTTGAAAGCCGCTTAACAGAAATGTCCAACTTTACGGGGTCACATCACATATACCTTGGGCTTTTGTTCTTGGAGCGGTTAATTTGCTCGCCATCAATATCGCTGATTAAGCAATACGATCTTTATTCCAAGCTGCTTCTTTTTGCTGACGCTCAGCCAGTTTCTCTTCGCGGTAAGCTTCACGAGCTTCACGCTTCTTACGCGCGTCACACGGTTCTGGGCAGTTACATACTTTATCAATACCAACAGCACCTAAGCCACCACAGCTACCTTTAACTACTTTCTTTTGAATGATGTAGCCAATCGACATTGCTGTAATCACAGCTAGAAAAACACCAAATGTAATCAGAAATGTATTCATAATTATCTCGCTTACCTTATTTACCTAAGTATGGCTTAAATGCTTCAGAAGCAACTTCTTTAAAGCCATCTGCTGTTTTTACCACCATGAACACTGGGATGTTATGTTGGTTTGCGACTTCCATTCCTTTCTCTTCACCTAAGACCATAAGGCCTGTAGATAAGCCGTCTGCAGTCATTGAAGACGAGTTTAAAACTGTTACAGAAACCACTTTATGGTGAAGAGGCTTTCCTGTTTCAGGGTTGATGATGTGTGAGTAACGAACACCATCACGTTCAAAATAGTTACGGTAATCACCAGAGGTTGCGATAGCCATGTCACCCGGCTCGATGATCTCTTGAATATTACGCTCATCAACACTTGGTTTCTCGATTGCGATGCGCCAGCCTACATTCTCACGGTTTAAACCTTTCAGGCGAATTTCACCGCCAACTTCAACCATATAGTTATGGATGCCAATAGAATCTAGGTAATCTGCGACCACGTCAACGCCCCAGCCTTTCGCAATGGTTGATAGATCGACATACAAATTAGGCAGGTCTTTCTTCAGCATGTTGCCTTCAACACTAAGATGATGAATACCAATCTTAGCCTTGCGAGCCGCCAGCTCTTCATCAGATGGCACAACTTCTGGGCGAGCTTCAGGACCAAAGCCCCATAAGTTAACTAATGGACCAACCGTTACATCCAGTGCTCCTTCAGTAAGACCGTTCAAACGAATCGCTTCTTTCACAACCGTCGCTGTTTGCTCAGACACTTCGAATGCGTCAGCACCTTTGTATTGGTTGAAGCGGCTCAACTCTGAATCTTGACGGTATGTCGACATCTGGTCATTTACTTCTTCAAGTAGACGGTCGATCTCAGTATGAACTTCATTAGACTCAGGAAATTCATCACCATTGATGTATTTAATATTGTAACTCGTGCCCATCGTTGGGCCACTCAAATGCACTTGCTCTCTTGACTGCTCACAGCCCGCAAGAAAAATCAAAGAAGTTAATGCAACAAGCCAAATTCTCACTTGCTTACTCCTGTCTAATGTTGAGGATTTATATAAGGAAAAATAAGAGTAAAAAATAGGTATTTTGAATGCCTTACTCTTTCTTATATAAGCCAGTATGTTGTCAAAAGCTGTCTTAGAAAAACAAATGGCTGACTCGTAGGAGTCAGCCATAATATCAATCACTTAAGTGGATTAACCACCGAAGTCATCTAGTAGGATGTTTTCATCTTCTACACCAAGATCTTTCAGCATGCCGATAACAGCAGCATTCATCATCGGTGGACCACACATGTAGTACTCACAATCTTCAGGAGCTTCGTGATCCTTCAGGTAGTTTTCGTACAATACGTTGTGGATGAAACCAGTGTAACCGTCCCAGTTGTCCTCTGGTTGAGGATCAGACAGTGCACAGTGCCACACGAAGTTTTCGTTTGCAGCCGCTAGGCCATCGAAATCTTCAATGTAGAACATCTCACGCTTAGAACGTGCGCCGTACCAGTAAGACATCTTACGAGTAGACTTAAGACGCTTAAGTTGGTCGAAGATATGAGAACGCATAGGCGCCATACCTGCACCACCACCGATGAATACCATTTCGTTGTCTGTGTCTTTAGCGAAGAACTCACCAAATGGACCAGAAATAGTACACTTGTCACCAGGCTTAAGAGACCAGATGTATGAAGACATCACACCTGGAGCTACGTCTGGGTTGTTTGGCGGCGGAGTCGCGATACGAACGTTCAACTTGATGATGCCTTTCTCTTCTGGGTATGAAGCCATTGAGTAAGCACGGATTGAATGTTCTTTAACGATAGACTCGTAACGGAATAGGTTGAACTTATCCCAGTCACCACGGTATTCCTCAGGAATATCGTAATCTGCGTATTTCACGTGATGTGGTTCAGCTTCAATCTGAATGTAACCACCCGCGCGGAACGGTACTTCTTCACCTTCAGGGATTGCTAGTGCAAGTTCTTTGATGAAAGTAGCTTCGTTGTTATTCGAGATAACAGTACATTCCCACTTTTTAACACCAAAGATATCTTCGTCTAGTTCAATCTCCATGTCAGTTTTCATAGCAACTTGACATGCAAGACGTTCGCCTTCGCGAGCTTCGCCTTTTGTGATGTGATCAAGTTCAGTTGGTAGGATGTCGCCACCGCCAGACTTAACTTTTACACGACACTGACCACAAGAGCCACCGCCACCACAAGCAGAAGATACGAAGATACCAGCGCCCGCTAGGGCACCAAGTAGCTTGCTACCAGGTTGAGTAACGATCGCCTTTTCAGGGTCGCCGTTTACTGAAATAGTGATGTCACCTGATGGTACTAGCTTAGATTTAGCGAATAGAATCACTAGCACTAGAGCCAATACAATAATGGTAAACATCGCTACGCCAAGAATAATGCTTTGCATTTGTTATTCCTTATTACTGGGTGCTTACCCTACAGTTGAACACCAGAGAAAGACATAAAGCCTAACGCCATCAGACCAACAGTAATGAACGTGATACCAAGGCCACGTAGACCTGGAGGTACGTCAGAGTACTTCATCTTCTCACGGATACCCGCAAGAGCAACGATAGCTAACATCCAACCCACACCAGAACCGAAGCCGTAAACAACAGATTCAGCAAAGTTGTAGTCACGAGTTACCATGAAAGATACACCACCAAAGATCGCACAGTTAACTGTGATCAGTGGAAGGAAGATACCTAGTGCGTTGTACAAAGGTGGGAAGAAACGGTCTAGAACCATCTCTAGGATTTGTACAAGTGCCGCGATAACACCGATGAATGCGATGAAGTTAAGGAAACTTAAATCGACACCTTCAACAAGCGCGTTTTCTTTCAGAATGTTTGTGTAAACAAGGTTGTTCACAGGAACAGCGATTGTAAGTACTACAACTACCGCAACACCAAGACCAAAAGAAGTTTTAACTTTCTTAGATACCGCTAGGAATGTACACATACCCAGGAAGAAAGAAAGCGCCATGTTTTCGATGAAAATCGATTTAACTAGCAGACTAATATAATGTTCCATGACTACCTTACCCCTTCGCTTCTACTTGTTCTGGTTTGAACACACGAATTGCCCAAATCAAGAAACCAATTAGGAAGAATGCAGAAGGTGCTAGAAGCATCAAGCCGTTTGGCTGATACCAACCACCGTTGCTCACTAGAGGTAGTACTTCCATACCAAATAGTTTGCCAGAGCCTAGAAGCTCACGGAAGAAACCAACAGTGATAAGAACGAAACCGTAACCAAGACCGTTACCAAGACCATCGATTAGAGATGGGATTGGCGCAGACTTCATTGCGAATGCTTCAGCACGACCCATTACAATACAATTAGTAATGATTAGGCCTACGAATACAGATAGCTGCTTAGAGATATCGTATAGGTATGCTTTTAGCACTTGGTCTACCACGATTACTAATGATGCGATAATTGCCATCTGAACGATGATACGCACACTGTTAGGAATGTGGTTACGGATTAGAGAAACGAAGAAGTTAGACAGAGCAGTAACAAACATTACCGCGATAGTCATAACAAATGCTGTTTCTAGCTTAGTGGTTACCGCAAGAGCAGAACACACACCAAGAACCTGTAGCGCGATTGGGTTGTTATCCAATACTGGCGCTAAAATGCTCTTTTTAATTTCTTTTGCACTAGACATTAGTTCAGACCTCCGTCACGAACTTTTGCTAGGAACGGACCAAAGCCCATATCACCTAACCAGAAGTCAAATGTATGTTGAACACCAACACTGGTCAGTGTTGCACCAGAAAGGCCATCAACACCGTGCTCAGTACCTTCAGGAGCACCACCTTTAACTACCTTGATAGCTGGCTTGTGGTTTTCGTCGAATAATTTCTTACCAACGAATTGAGCACGCCAAGTTGGGTTCTCAACTTCACCACCAAGTCCAGGAGTTTCGCCTTGCTCGTAGTAAGTGATACCAGAAACTGTGTTGCCATCAGTTTCTACCGCAACGAATGCGTACATCATTGACCATAGACCGTTACCGTGAACAGGAATGATAACTTTAGTAGTTTCAGCACCGTCTTTCACTAGGTATACAGTACCTGTGTTAGCACGACGAAGGATCTTAGCAATGTCATCTTCAGCTGAAAGCTTGATAGACTGAGCTGGATCTTTTGCCGCTTTACGTTGGTCGTATGCAGAAGCATCACCGTCAACGAAATCACCAGTAGCGAAATCAACTAGACGAGGTTCGATGTTCTCTGCGTACAGCGCTGGGATGTCACCTTCAAGGTCAACACCTGCAACTTCTAGGATCTTAGTTTGCTGATCCAGAACCGCGTTAGCTTGTTGCTTAGGTTTAAGAACAACTGCAGCTGTTGAAACGATGATTGAGCACACTAGGCTCAATGCGATAACAACAAACAGCGTCTTTTTAATGCTATCGTTATTACTTGCCATAGCGAGCTAGTCTCCGCTTAATGTTCTTCTCGATTACAACGTGGTCAAACAGAGGAGCAAATAGGTTTGCGAATAGAATCGCAAGCATCATGCCTTCTGGGTATGCAGGGTTAACTACACGGATCATTACACACATTGCGCCGATTAGGATGCCGTACCACCACTTACCTTTGTTGGTAAATGAAGCTGATACAGGGTCTGTCGCCATGAAGAACATACCGAATGCGAAGCCACCTAGAACTAGGTGCCAGTGCCAAGGCATGCTGAACATTGCGTTAGTATCAGAACCGATCACGTTGAATAGCGTAGACACAGCGATCATACCGATCATTACACCAGCAATGATGCGCCATGAAGCGATACGCATGTAAACGATCATCGCTGCACCAATCATAAGTGCTAGAGTCGATACTTCACCGATAGAACCTGGGATGTTACCAATGAACGCATCCATCCAAGTGATTGCTTCACCAGATACTGTGTTCACTAGTGCGCTACCGCCGCCTTGAGCCCATTGGCTAAGCGCAGTTGCACCAGAGAAACCATCTGCTGCAGTCCAAACTACGTCACCTGAAATCTGTGCAGGATATGCAAAGAATAGGAACGCACGGCCAGCAAGCGCAGGGTTTAGGAAGTTACGACCTGTACCACCAAAGATCTCTTTAGCAACAACAACACCGAAGGTAATACCTAGAGCTGCTTGCCATAGAGGAAGTGTTGGCGGAACGATAAGCGCGAAAAGAATAGAAGTTACAAAGAAACCTTCGTTAACTTCGTGCTTACGCACCATACAGAACAGAACTTCCCAGAAACCACCAACGATAAATACCGTTGCGTAGATAGGTAGGAAGTAAGTCGCACCAAGTAGCATCTTACTGCCAACACCTGCATCGGCTCCTAAGGAGGCGCCAAGCATTTGAGTCAGCCAGTAGTGCCAGTTACCATCGATTACAGATGCTAGTTCAGCGCCTGCGTACATGTGGTTAAGTGCAGCGATAGCTTGGCCACCCGCGTTGTACATACCCCAGAACATTGCTGGGAATACCGCGAACCAAACCATGATCATGATACGTTTTAAGTCAACGCTATCACGAACGTGCGAGCTTTTCTTTGTGATAAGACCTGGCGTGTAGAACACTGTAGCCGCTGCTTCGTAAAGCGCGAACCACTTCTCGTGTTTGCCACCTGGCTCAAAATGATGCTCGATGTCTTCAAGAAACTTTTTAAGGCCCATGAAAATTACCCTTCCTTCTCAATCGTATCTAGGCATTCACGAAGTAGTTGACCGTACTCGTACTTACCTGGACATACAAAGGTACACAATGCCAAATCTTCTTCATCTAGCTCTAGCGCACCTAGTGCCTGTGCACTATCAACGTCGCCTGCACATAGATCACGAAGCAGCAATGTAGGTTCCATATCTAGAGGCATTACGCGCTCGTAGTTACCGATTGGAACCATTGAGCGATCACTACCGTTTGTAGTCGTTGTCATGTTGAACAACTGACCTTTAAACAGGTGACCAAGGAATGAACGAGTAACAGAGAACTTGTTCTTACCAGGCATAGCCCAGCCGAATAGCTCTTTATCACGACCTTCACGTAGAACAGAAACTTGCTGATGGTAACGACCAAGGTAAGCATGTGGACCAGTTGCTTGTGTACCAGTTAGTACAGAACCAGAAATCACACGAACTTCGCCTGGCATTAGCTCGCTGTCTGTCAACTCTTCAAGGCTAGCACCAATTTGAGTACGAACTAGACGCGGGTTGTTTACTACTGGACCAGCCAGAGAAACAACACGATCAGTGTAAAGCTCACCAGTAAGGAAAAGCTTACCGAATGCGATAACATCTTGGTAGTTAATGCTCCACGCTACGTTTTCTGCATTTACCGGGTATAGGTAATGCATATGCGTACCTGCAAGACCTGCAGGGTGTGGGCCATCAAAAACATGTTCTTCAACGTTAGACTGAGCTGAACGAGGTAAGCTAGTACCTTTTTTACAAACGTACACTTTACCGTTAGTCAGAGTTGAAAGAATATCTAAACCAGCAACGAAAGCATCAGACTGCTCGTTAATGATTAATTCTGGCTCAGCTGCTAGTGGATTTGTATCCATAGCAGTTACGAAAATAGCCTGAGTTTCAGAATCAATTGCTGGAACCTTGCTGAACGGACGAGTTCGCAAAGCGGTCCATGAACCAGACTCAACTAACTGAGCTTTAACCGTTTCACGGTCTAGACCTGCTAGTTGGTTAGCTTCATAGCTATTGAACGTGATTTGCTCATTGCCTGCTACTTCAATCACTAGAGATTGAAGAACACGCTTAGCACCACGGTTCACTTCAATAACTTTACCGCTTGCTGGAGAAGTAAATACAACACCTGGGTTCTTTTTATCTGCAAAAAGAACTTGGCCTTTCTTCACTTCATCACCAACGCGAGCATGCATCGTAGGACGCATACCAACGTACTCTTCGCCAAGCAAGGCGACTTTAGTGATGGACTTACCATCATTAATCACCTGGGATGGAGTTCCTGCGATAGGAAGATCCAAACCCTTCTTTATTGTAATCATACGCACTTGCACTACTTTATCGGGAAAAAGATTCTTTTAATTGCGTAAATTCAGGACGTTTTAAAATCGCCCTTAGACACGACATTACAGTGTCCGGTTTTGGTAAATTTGAGATACCAAAATCGCAACATTATCTTAATAAAACTCTCACACAAATCATGTGAGATTTATCAGGTGCCGTATTCTAGCATTTTTTGGCATCTTGATGCCATGACCAATAACTTGAATAGCACGTTTATTTGGTGAGAATTGAAGCATATGGACTCTTAAATATGTATAAATTTGACGAGCCGCACAGATAAATTGGCTTTTGAAAGGTGTTTTAAACAAGAGATTAACACTCTGTCACAAACTAATATTTTATGAGTTATGTTGAAACACTGTTAATAAAAGCACTACTCATTGTAGGTATTTTTAGACGTTTAATTTGCCATCAGTTTGAGTGATATAACGGCAAAAAACAGATAATTTGGGCGATAAAAAAGGCGGCATAGCCACCTCTTTTTATATGTATTAAATCTATTACTTGCCCCCACCCATACACATTGGGCTGTCTGGCACGTTATCTAGCTGCTTCAACCATTCATCTTTTGTATAAGTGTGAATAGATAAAGCGTGAATATTGTTCGCTAGCTCTTCTGAAAGTGCTTTATTTACCGCTCGGTGACGAGCAATGAGACGCAAGCCTTCAAACGCATCGCTCACAACAATCACCTTAAAATGACTCTCAGAACCAGCCGGAACATTGTGCATATAGCTCTCATTAACCACATTCAAGTGACTTGGTGAAAACTCATTGTGCAATTTTGTTTCGATAACTTCTTGGATCATTGTGATTCCTTAATAACGGGTTGGCATTATCTGTGGGGTGAGTATAAACCCTAACAAGGCTACTGTCTGAGTATTTAATAACGAACAGCATAGGTTTAATCGAGTTTTCCCTATCTTGTTCAGCCCGCATTTGAGACAATATCTTTGTTATTTCTCACATAAGTATCCCAAGTAATGAAAACTGAACTTACCCTTCACGATAGAACCTTGACCTTACATCGTTTCCCTAAACGTTCAAATGAAACGCTTCAAGCTTGGGATGCGGGCGACGAATACATTATTAACCATGTTGAAGAGATGAACCTTGAACCTGGCAAACACATTCTGATCTTAAACGATAGCTTTGGTGCCCTATCCGCTTGGTTCTCAAAAGATCACGATGTGACCATGATGAGCGACTCGTTTATCTCTCATCGAGGCGGCCTGAAAAACTTACAGCGTAATCAGTGCAATCGCGTCAACTTTTTAAACACCATGGATGATATCCCTCACGGTATTGATCTGGTACTGATGCAGCTACCAAAAACCAACCGCCATTTGGTGTGGCAACTAAGCCAATTGCGCCAAGCTTTACCTGAAGGCTGCCAAGTGATCGGTGTCAACAAGGTAAAAGAGATTCACACATCAACGCTGAATCTGTTTGAAAAGTACTTGGGTGAAACCAAAACATCACTGGCGAAGAAAAAGCACCGTTTGGTGTTCTCATCTCCAAACTGTCAACCTATTCACAAAGTTGAACCATTCGTTGAGTGGGACGTTGATGGTGAAGATATCCGCCTGAAAAATTTACCAAATGTTTACTCAGGGGAAGCACTCGATCAGGGCGCTCGCTATATGCTAGAGCATATCCCTCAAGATCCAGAGTTACGTCATATCATCGATCTTGGTTGTGGTAACGGTGTACTGAGTGTTAAAGCTGGTCAACTGAATCCGCAAGCTCGTATTACGTGTGTCGATGAAAGCTTTATGGCCGTAGAATCAGCGCGCCAAAACGTAAAAGATAACCTTGGGGAAGAAGGCAACTTCCAGTTCATTGCTAACAACTGTTTGGACGGTTTTAAGAAAAACAGCACATACCTAGTTTTGTGTAACCCTCCGTTCCATCAACAACAAGCGATTACCGATCACATTGCATGGCAAATGTTCTGTGATGCAAAGCATGTTCTTAGCAATGGAGGCAAATTAATTGTTATTGGCAACCGACACCTCGGATACGATGTCAAACTAGCAAGATTATTTGGTGAAGCGAACGTTGAAACGCTTGAACTAAACCAAAAATTTGAGATATTACAAGCAACAAGAGAACCTGCTAATTTTAACAAATAGGCAGTAGACTACTTTATAAGAATTTAAAATACCGAGCTTCTGGTGTGAATTTAGAAAGGATAAAGGAATGAAAAAACTGATTTTGGCTGCTTCTATCATGGCTTTGACAGCATGTTCAGCCCCTCAGCAAGAACAGATCAATATAATGCCAGAAGCTTCACTAAGCTCAAGCAACCTAGTGCAAGGCAAAACCTACACACTAACCAGTAAAGATGTTCGCGCTGCTCAGTATGTTGCACTTGTTGATAGCGGCCGAGCTAACATTCAGCCAATTCACGCTAAGCAAAACATGCGCATTTCTCTAGAAAACGCTATTGCACAACAATTTGAGTCTCAAGGCTTTCGTGCCAGCGTAAACAGCGAAAACTCTGTTGTTTTAGAAATTCAAGAAGCTTTAGTTACCGTAGAACACACCATTATGGAAAACCAAATGGACGGTAAAGTAACGCTTGAAGTTACGGCTGAAACACCAGAAGGCAAACTGGTCAAGACATTCAATGGTACAGCAACTCGCACTGGTGCATTAAGCGCATCAAACGACGATATCGCAATGGTACTTAACGATGTTATCGACTTAGTGCTTAAAGAGATCGCTAATGACCAAGAACTGCAAACTTACATGAAGGAGCGTTTCTAATGGGTCGTATTCTATCTTCTATCGCACTCATGTTAGTGAGCGTGAGCGTGTGGGCTGGCCCTAAAGTGAATGTGGAAACTACGCTAGGTAACTTCACAATCGAGCTAAACCAAGAGCAAGCACCAATTAGTTCTGAAAACTTTCTTAAATACGTAGCAGACGGTAGTTACGAAGGCACTATCTTCCACCGTGTTATTCCTGGTTTTATGGCGCAAGGTGGCGGCTTCAATCAAGACATGCAGCAACAAGCAACGTATGCTCCAATCAAAAATGAAGGTAGCAATGGTCTGAAAAATGACACAGCGACCATCGCAATGGCTCGCACTAATGCACCAGACTCTGCAACTCGTCAGTTCTACATTAACTATGCAGACAACGATTTCCTAAACGCGAAAGGCGGCAACCCGGGTTACGCAGTATTTGGTAAAGTAACCGAAGGCTTTGACGTAATTCAAAAGATGGCGACCATTCCAACTAAGCGAATGGGTCGTATGGCAGATATCCCTGTTGATCCAATTGTCATCACGAAAGTGACCCTTCTTAAGTAATCTAAAGCAACGCCCTTATTTCTTAAGGGCGTTTTTCTATACAAGGACGACCTATGTCATTAGGCACCCCCTCTCTTTCTTGGATGCAAACTTTCCGAAGCTATCTCGATAAGCGCTTACTGTGGGTGTTCATGCTCGGCTGCTCAAGCGGCTTCCCATGGGTTCTTATTGGATCCAACATGTCTGGCTGGCTTAAAGACGCAGGTTTAACCCGTGCTGCGATTGGCTACTTTGGTAGTGTATTTGCCGTATACGCCATTAACTTTTTGTGGGCACCTCTGGTAGACCGAGTTAAATTACCGGTGCTTCACGCAATACTCGGCCAGCGCCGCAGTTGGATATTTTTCTGCCAATCCATTGTTTTAGTTGGCACCTTATTCATCGCAGGCGTCAACCCCGCTGAGAATTTGGCGTTTACCTCAATGTTGGCGCTCGCTATCGCTATTGCCTCTGCCACGCAAGACATTGCGATAGATGCATTTCGTATTGATACCTTCCCAAAATCTGAAGCATCAAAACTGCCACAAGCTTCTGCAATGGCAGTAGTTGGTTGGTGGACGGGCTATTCTCTACCAGGCTATCTTGCCTTTATTAACGCAGACTCAATCGGTTGGAATGGTGTTTACTACGGTATGGCTGGTGTCGTTGTCGTGTTAATGCTGTTTACTCTTTTTGTCGGAGAGCCAAACACTCAGCGTGAGGCCCTACAAGAACAAGCACAACAGCGACACAATAAAGTAGTTGGTTCAAAGCTTGTCGCTTGGTTCAGCGTAACGGTCATTGAGCCCTTTTATGATTTCTTCAAAAGAAATGGCGTTCAGGTTGCGATTACCCTACTGCTGTTTGTGTTCCTATTTAAGATCGGTGAAGCCTTCTTAGGCCGAATGTCGATCACCTTCTATAAAGAGATAGGTTTCAGTAACGAGCAAATTGGCCACTACTCCAAATTGATTGGTTGGGGTGCGACGATATTCTTCACTTTGGTCGGCAGTGTCTTCAATGTGAAGTTCGGTATTGTACGCGGGCTGATGATAGGCGGCGTGGCAATGGCAGCAAGTAACCTAATGTTTGCTTGGATCGCTCAGACAGGCCCGAGTGAGACGCTGTTCTTGGCTACTATTATTGTTGATAACTTCACAACAGCCTTTTCTACCGTTGCGTTTGTCTCTTTCCTAACGCTATTAACAGGTCAGGCGTTTTCAGCAACACAGTATGCCTTACTTGCTTCACTTGGAAACTTCGGTCGTACCACTTTAGCTTCCTTCAGTGGTGAGTTGGTTGATTACCTCAATGATTGGTCAACCTTCTTTATACTGACAGCACTGATGGTGATTCCAAGTTTGATCATGCTCTATTCGCTGCGCCACTTTTTCGCAGATTTACTAGAAAAAGCGAAAAACAACCACGAATAAGAGAAAAAGAATACAGAATAAAAAGAGGGTAGCATCACGCTACCCTCTTTTACTTTGTTACTTTGGTTTCGTAAGCGCTAGTCTGTTGTGTCACTCACGATAAGGTTGAAGCCTGTGCCTGCCGAATCATCTATCGCCACAACTTGATAAACCACGCCATCAGCCAAGGTTGCTGGAGCAGAGTCAATCGCCACAACAGATGGTTGACCGGCCACAGTAATGGTCACAAAGTAAGACCCAGCCGCAACATAGATACCATTCGCATAATCTTTAAACTTCACATCACTCAGCGCTGGCGTGCTTCCAGCGATGCCTACATTTTCTGTTAAATAGATGTCCACAGATGCCGCAATTGGATTAGCAGCAGCATGCGTAATGTTTAGCACCGCGCTGGTTGCCACCGGACGACGGTTTTCAGGAACTACTAAAGGCTCCAAGTTTAGCGGACTCACTGTCCCTACTGCATAAATGCTGTAATCCATCCCCGCGAATACAGCTAGCCCATCAACATCGATAAATGTTGGAGTCGTTGTTCCCGTTTCGTAAATATCAATGTCATAACTGTCTGCTGCCAAATCTAAGAAGCCACGAACCTCTTTAAACATTAAGCCATCAAGAGGAGCAAACTTAGCCGCGTTTACATAAACATCGACGTCAGGTGCTCCATCGACTAAATGCCCTACTCTGACTTCCGCCGTCTCTGCCATGTCGTAGATTAACGAGGAGCCACTACCGTCCATAACCATTAATTTCACAGGTGAGGCGCTATTAGAATCAGCTCTCGGCACAGCGGCAATCGTCAATTCGCTACCAGCGGCTAGAGTGATCTCCCCTGAATCGAACACGATAGCATTCCCATTGACTGTTTCCAGTCTCACACGGTATTGCCCTGCAGGAATATTTAGAACATCGGTAAAATCTTTATAGCCTAAGGTGCCGAGTGGAGCACCCAATGGATCGCTAGGCCCCGTCACATACAGGTTTACATCGCCAACACCCGTGGCTGCATGAACGACTTGTACATCTAACGTTGAACTCGTTGCTGTGCCCTCAGCTGGTCGCGTCACAACTAAGGCTTCGACAGGATTGTTGGAACCATCGGCATCCCCTACTACCATAACGGTGTAGTCTAGATCCCCACTCAAATCGAATTGGCTTTGCGGGATAACCGTTGCTACTGCGTCTCCGGGAAGTTGGACATCGACTTGCACAGATGTCTGCCCCTGATTAACCGCCGAGTATCCAGAGGCCTGCGCGTAGTCTACGCTACTCCAGAGGGGTTGATTGTCTATCAGTACGTTAGCTAATGGGGCATCGGGAGATGCATGAACGGCTTGAAGCTGCGTTGTAGGCTCATCGTCATCATCACACCCAACAATAAATAGTGCTGACACAGCGACAGCTAGTAATGGTGAATATTTCATCGGTCTTCTCTCCAAAAAGTTAGACCGGTTCGTCACACAAAAGATACGCTCAGTAAAAATCTTAAAACACACTCTCTCTGTGTTTCGTGTAGGGAACCGTCTTAAAATCCTCGGTGATCGAAACAAGTCAAAAAAGTTCGAAGGTTATAGATCGTCACACCGGTCGCTCATCAATTGATTCCACCACCATTACGAAGTTGATTAAAAATAGATCAGGAAGTGGGTTTATAGGAGGAGAGATTTATCCGCTTTTAGTGAGAAAATCACATAGAAAGGAATACTGTTGATTTTGATATGCATATCACTCAATTTAGTATAATCGTTTGCTTAGAGCATCAATTCACCAATTAATACACAAAATAATCAGATTTCACAAAATCAATAGAATTAGGGGTGCATCAAGATGCACCTCTACATTAAAGTTCCATCATTTAGATCATTAGTGTGATCAAACTCACCTTAATAATTGCAATTTTCACTCTGTCTCACTTTTATTTGAGAACAAAATCGCCATGATGCTCGCCATTCGGACATATAAACACGCACGGATTAGCGGGTTACTTATTTCAAACATAGAGAGTTCCATTATGCGTAAATCACTTTTAACTCTTGGCCTACTTGCAGCGACTTCTGCTCCAGTAATGGCAGCAGATTATTCTGACGGCGACATCCACAAAAACGATTACAAGTGGATGCAGTTCAACATTATGGGCGCAATCAATGAGAAAGGTCCTTACGAATCTACTCACGATTACCTAGAGATGGAATTTGGCGGTCGCTCTGGAATTTTCGATCTATACGGTTATGTTGATGTATTTAACCTAACATCAGACTCTAGCAGCGATAAAGCAGACAAAGATGGCAAGATCTTCATGAAGTTTGCTCCTCGTATGTCTCTTGACGGCCTAACAGGTAAAGATCTATCTTTCGGTCCTGTTGAAGAGCTATACCTTTCAACTCTTTTCGAGTGGGATGGTAACAACGGCGGTGTTAACACTCAAAAAGTTGGTCTTGGTTCTGACGTAATGGTTCCATGGTTCGGTAAAATGGGTCTAAACCTTTACGGTACATACGATTCAAACCAAAAAGATTGGAATGGTTTCCAAATCTCGACTAACTGGTTCAAGCCATTCTACTTCTTCGAGAACGGCTCATTCATCTCTTACCAAGGTTACATTGATTACCAATTCGGTATGAAAGATGAGTACGCTCAAGTAAGCAACGGCGGCGCGATGTTTAACGGTATCTACTGGCACTCAGATCGCTTTGCAGTTGGTTACGGCCTGAAACTATACAGCGATGTATACGGCTTCAAAGATGGTGCAAACCTACCTTGGGATGCAACTTCACAAGCTGAATCTTCTGGCGTAGGTCACTACGTTGCAGTAACTTACAAGTTCTAATCGAACTTCTAAGAAAGTTTCCTAAATGGCACCCTCGGGTGCCATTTTTTATTGCTTTCATTTAATGCCTCGCTATCCTTGCAGCATCACTTTCTTATCTCGGTATTGCTGTGAACATCACTATTGTTGGTCCCGGAGCGATTGGCGCTTTATGGGCAATAAAACTGCTTCAAGCTGGTCATAATGTGTCTTTATGGAGTCGTTCTTCTGAACCTTCTGTTGATCTATCTCTTGACGAGCAGGCTTCGATTTCCTTCAGCAATAACGACAAAGACAAGCTTTCAGAAAGCGATTTGGTGCTCTTCACGGTTAAGGCTTGGCAAGTCGAAGATGCTATCACGCCACTGCTTCAATATATCGACTCCGATGCTATCTTAATGTTCATACACAACGGCATGGGCGCTGTCGACGCCATAGCTGATCAAGTTAATACTCACCCAGTTATATTAGCGACCACCACTCAAGCTGCATTCAAACCCGCTCGCAATCATGTGGTTCACACTGGTGCTGGTCAAACTCAGTTAGGGGCTTTTAATCAAGCTGGGGAGAAATGCGCCTTCTTAGTCGATGTCCTTAATCACGCATTACCTGACGTCACCTGGAACCCAGAAATAAATACCGCTTTATGGACCAAACTCGCGATCAATTGTGCAATCAACCCGCTAACTGGCCTTGAGCAAATCAAGAATGGAGAGCTGTCCGAACCACGCTTTGGTAATACTCTAACCGCGATCATTGAAGAGCTGACGAAAGTTATGCAGGCAGAGGGCATTAGTTGCTCGTTCGACGAATTGGAAACTAACGTCAACAACGTTATTCAAGCGACGGCAAAGAATAACTCCTCTATGAAACAAGACATGTTCTATCACAGAAAGACCGAGATAGATTTCATTACTGGCTTTCTAATAAAGACAGCACATAAACATAAAATCGACGTTCCCATTAACCAAACACTCTTCACACAAGTCAAAGAACAAGAAAGTAGCTGGAAAAAACAAGATTAGCCTGCGCCAATCAATAAGTCGCGATAAAATAATGATACCGCTCAGCATAACGCTGGCACCAATTTCCAAGATTTAGGTAAGAATAGATGCTTGATATCAATCACATCCGAGAGCAGTTCCCTGCGCTATCACAAACCATCAATCAGCAACCACTGATTTACTTAGATAGCGCGGCAACCACACAAAAACCTCAGGTAGTTATTGATGCTATTAGCCAGTATTACTCCAAGCAGAATGCCAATGTTCATCGTGGTAGTCACAGCTTAACCGCGCACGCCACCAGCCAATTTGAAGCCGCTAGAGACAAGGTCGCTCAGTTTATTGGCGCTGCCTCATCGAAAGAGATTATCTGGACTCGCGGTGCCACCGAAGCACTCAACCTTATCGCTCAAACTTACGCTAGAAGCACCCTTCAACCAGGCGATGAAATTCTGGTGAGCGAAATGGAGCACCACGCCAACATCGTCCCTTGGCAAATCGTGGCAGAACAAACCGGTGCTAAGGTCATCAAAATCCCGATGACATCTGACTGTGAGTTTGATCTTACCACTTTTGATGCACTGTTAACGAAGCGAACCAAGATTGTTGCTCTGGCTCAGATAACCAATGTGACGGGTTCTCGCCAGCCGATTGAGCAAGTGATCGAAAAAGCCCACAAGATGGATGCCATTGTTGTGGTCGATGGTGCACAAGGTATCGTTCATGAACCTGTGGATGTTGCCACTTTGGGCGCAGACTTCTACGTATTCTCAGGGCACAAACTCTATGCCCCAGCTGGGATTGGCGTACTTTACGGCAAACTGGAATTGCTTGAAGCGATGCCGCCATGGCATGGCGGTGGCAAAATGGTTGAACGCGTCTCTTTTTCTGGCACCACGTTTTCTGAATTGCCTGGTAAGTTCGAAGCAGGCACACCAAACGTAGCAGGTGCTATCGCTTTAAGTTCAGCAATCGAGTGGTTAAATCAGTTTGAACAACAAGACGTAGAAGATCATATCCACCAACTACAACACAAAACTTATCAAGCACTCAGTCAATTGGACGACATCCAAATACTCGGTTATAAGCCCAATTCGAGCGTTATTACTTTTGTGATGGATGGCGTTCACCATCAAGATATTGCGACGTTACTTGACCAACAAGGTATTGCCGTTCGCGCTGGTCACCACTGTGCACACCCATTAATGGATGCACTCAAGGTAAAAGGAACCGTGCGAGTTTCATTTGGTATATACAACAACATGGATGATGTCGACAAACTGATCGCAGCGATAGAAAAAGCTGTCGATATGCTCTAAAAACCCACCAAAGATCTTAATGTCTGGTTCAATGACCTCGAACCAGACTTCCCCTTCTCAAAAATAGTTCCTTTTTTAGCATTAAATTAGAAACAAATAACCCATTGATAAGTAGTAACTTTATATTTTCTTTATATGTCACTTATCTGCTTTTATTGATTTCTAAGACTTCATTGATGCGTCATTTCTGAAAAAAACGACAATGCACCCCGTTCTCGTTTAATCACCGATACCACGTTAAAGATCGTGACTGAATAGCGAGAATCACCATTTATCAAGGGTGACCTGAAGCTGATGGAATAGCACTTTACACATTAATTTTTAGATAGAGACAACACAATGAAACTTAAAACAATCGTTCTTCCTCTAGTAATGCTAACTGCCGCTCAACAAGCTTCAGCTGACCCATACATTGGTGCAAGCTACTTATACTCAGAGTATCAAGTAGAGAGTGAAAACGTGGACATGACAGATCAAAATAGCGGTTACAACTTATACTTGGGTTACGCATTTAATGATCTGCTTTCTATCGAAGCTGGTTACGCAGATTTTGTTGATACGAACAAAGACTTCGAACACCTATACTCAAACGCATGGTTAACAAGTGCAAAAGTTTCTTTGCCAATCACAATCTTTGATATTTATGGTCGTGCTGGTATCGGTCACTTTGAAAGTAACCTAGGTGACAGCAACGATGTTTACTACGGTGTGGGTGCTGGTGTGAAGATTGGTCCTGCTCGTGTTGCTCTTGAATACACCATGTACGAAGCAAAACTTATCGAGAACGGTTACGCAATTAGCGCTGAATTCCACTTCTAATTCTTCTCTCGACGTATTCAGTTATCCGTTAAAACAAAAAACGGTGCCATTGGGCACCGTTTCTTTTCAATACTGTCGCTTGCTTATCTGTACTAAGAAGTTGTTAAACGAACAAGCTCTCAAACAGAAAGGAGTTCTCAAACAAATAGACGCTTAAGCGGAGAGGTTCTTGATCTGCTCAACAATCGCTTTAAGTCCGTTTCCTCTTGAAGGGCTCAAATGCGTAATCAAGCCAATCTCGTCGAAATAGCCATCGATATCAAACGCTTGAACTTGCTCTGATGTTTTACCGTCATATGCCGCCATTACTAACGCAATAAGTCCGCGTACAATACGTGCGTCTGAATCGGCACAAAAGTACCAAACACCGTCGATATTCTGCGAAACTAACCACACTTGGCTCTCACAACCAGATACCACTACCTGCTCACTTTTCAGCTCATCAGGCATTACTGGCAGTTTCTTACCCCATTGAATTACTTGACGGTAACGGTCTTCCCAACCGTTGAAAGCCTGCATCTTTGCGACAATATCATCACTAGTAATTTCTTTGCCGAATGGAGAGCTCGGGAATGACATCATTTTTATATCCAGTAAATTCTTATTAGACGTACAGTAGCGAGTTACTTACTGTGCTTTTGAATGATCTTTTCTACAATACGCGAAACAGCAACAAAGCCAAAAGTCGCGGTTACTACAGTTGCAGCACCAAAACCGGTCGCGCAATCCATACGTTTTGGTCCTTCTGCTGTGGCTTTCGCCGCGCATACGCTACCATCCGCTTGTGGGTATTTAAGCTGCTCGGTCGAGAATACACAATCGATGCCAAACTTACGCGCAGGATTCTTAGGGAAGTTATGATGACGACGCAGCGTATCTTTCAGTTTCTTCGCCAATGGATCTTGAATCGTTTTAGTCAAATCGGCCACTTTAATTTGCGTTGGGTCGATTTGACCACCCGCGCCACCAGTGGTGATCACTTTGATTTTGTTACTGCGGCAATACGCCAATAGCGAAGCCTTAGCCTTCATGCTATCAATAGCATCCAGCACAAAATCGAACTCTTTCGACAGGTATTCAGCCTGGTTGTCAGGGCCGATGAAATCGTCAATCAGATTAACTTTACACTCAGGGTTAATCAGCTTAACACGCTCAGCCATCACTTCGATTTTGCTCTTGCCGACCGTGCCCGACATTGCATGAATCTGACGGTTGATATTCGTAACACACACATCATCCATATCGATCAATGTCAGCTCACCCACGCCAGTACGAGCAAGCGCTTCAACCGCCCATGAACCGACGCCACCAATACCGATCACACACACATGTGCCGCTCTAAGTATGTCGACTTCACTATTACCATACAGGCGACGAGTGCCACCGAATCGTTGGTCATAGTTTTCTGAAGCTGGAGTGGTCAATTCACGCATTGTTGCCGCCAATTTATTTCTGAGAAAAAGAAAAGAGTGCGTTTTATACGCACTCTTGGATAAAAAGTCTAGGGGATTAGCAATTCGCTTTCAATGCCCTATTTTATTGCCGTTTACTCGACCTTTTCAGGTGGTAAAGCCCATGGCGCTTCAGTCGCACTGCCGTCTAAGCCCAATTTCCACACTCGACCAAAATGCTTGTAGTGACCTGCTTCAGTACCTGCACGTGGTCCCATACCGTGATAAAGATCCAAGTGGTTTTGCTTAACCGCACCGCCCGTATCTAAAACCAGTAACAATCTTAACTGGTGTGCCCCACTCCAAGTACCATCGGCATTTAACAACGGTACTTCTGCAAGGATCGGCGTTCCCATTGGTAAGATAGAGCGATCACCTGCGACTGCAGCCATTGGTAATAGAGGGATACCTGCGCTGCCCATTACCGATAGGTCATCTCTTGCTTCAAAGAAAACGAAAGATGGGTTTTGTTCTAACAGCTCTTTAACGACTTCAGGGTCATTCGCCAACACCCACTCTTTGATCGCTTTCAACGACATCTTTTCACGGGGAACCAAGTCTCGCTCGATCAACACACGACCAATACTCACGTAAGCTTTGTTGTTTTTTCCTGCGTACGCAAAATACTGCAAGGTGTCGTCATCACCAAAGTGCACGAAACCGCTGCCTTGTACTTCCATCATAAACGGGTCGATACGGTTAGCAGCGTAGCCAAGTTCAAGCCCTTGACCGTCTAGTGCGCCATTGTAGATCTCTTCACGTGTTGGACACTCTTTATCGCATTCTGGCAGTCCATACACCGGGTAACGGTATTCTTCATTCGCTTCATGGCGCAGTTCCATTACTGGAGAGAAATAGCCGGTGAAAAGCACATTACCCTGCTTATCTCCGCCACCAAGTTGAGCCGTTTGAACACCAAAGTTTGCGAGTTCACTTGGGTCACCACTCAGCATCGCCCACTCATTAAGTTGTTTGTATAGCGGCTCGTAGATTTTCGCCATCGATGGTGAACGAGACACAACCATCTCAGCTTGCTCAGCAAATGCCGTGTAATCTCTTGGTTTATTAGACTCCACTACATCGACCTTATTTAAGGTACGAGGAAATTCATCATCAAGGTGTTGTTGAGCGAGATCGGTGGGTTGAGCACAGCCAAATAAAACAGAGGCAGCGACAAGGGGAAGCCATTTTTTAATCACAAGAGTCATCCTAAAAATTCTATGCATCGAGGATGACAAAAACGATCAGATAACACAATCTTAGTTTGTAAGAGTTTACAAGAAGATAACCTATCGGACGGAGTTATCAGTATGACCTTTTAAACGAAAGACGGGATTGTAATGACTCTCTGAATCCAGCGTCATTTCTGTGTTGTCAGAATTGGTCATTCGGAAGCGGTACGTCTTATCTCCCGCTTTATACTCGAAGTAGTTGCCGTCAAATTCAAAACTGGTCGCGATAATCGATCCAGCGACAGACACTCCATTGGCATTCAACACAAACTCATCCGTCGCATAATGGGCCACATCTTGCTCAATCCAAGTGCCATATAGCAAATAATTGGGCGTTGCAGCCTCCTGCAAACGAGTGATGACATCACCATAAAGCGATACGACAGCAAACGAACCGACCAGAGCCAGCACCATCAGGCAACGCTCTATGATCTTGCGCTTCAATGGAGATTGATTGCGCTGCTCAGCCTCACTGTAGAGGCCTTTAGTAATCTCATCGATTTTATTCTTTTGTGTTGAAGCTTGTGGCATTCGGTTACTACTCATGAAGATGCTGTGCGCATTCTACACTGAGACACTTTATATAATGAAGCCTAGATGAGAATTGTTTGCGCTTTATTCCAAAAAGATGTTGTTTAAATTTGAATTTAAATGCTAAATTATCGAATAAATAAACAAATTGGACTTGTTCTGTGAAACTAAGAAGTACAGCGCTAGTAAAAGGCTTTAGACAATCTACCCCCTATGTTAATGCACACCGTGGCAAAACCATGGTCATAATGCTGGGAGGCGAAGCCGTTGCCGATAAGAACTTTGGTAACATAATTAGTGACATCGCTCTGCTCCACAGTCTTGGAGTAAAGATTGTTCTCGTTCACGGTGCAAGACCACAGATCAACCAGCTGCTGGCGAAACAAGATTGCCACACGCCCTATCATAAGAACATTAGAGTCACCGATGAATATGCTCTGTGTGTGGCTATGCAGGCTGCTGGACAGCTTCAACTTGCCATCACCGCTCGCCTTTCAATGAGCTTAAACAACACACCAATGGCGGGCACTCAACTTAACGTGATGAGTGGCAACTTCATTACAGCACAACCACTGGGGGTGGATGATGGCACCGACTATTGCCATAGCGGACGTATTCGTCGAATCGATATCGAAGGGATTAATCGCACACTCGACCAAGGTTCTATCGTGTTGCTTGGCCCTATTGCCAGCTCCGTTACGGGCGAAAGCTTTAACCTACTCTCTGAAGAAGTCGCGACTCAAGTAGCGATTCGTTTAAAAGCCGACAAGCTCATTGGTTTTTGCTCTGAGCAAGGGGTAACAGATCAAAACGGCAATGTGCTCGCCGAGCTGTTTCCTAAAGATGCTAAACATATTCTCGAACGCTTAACTGAAGATCAGAATCCAGTTGAAGACATGAGCACCGGGACCATGCGCTTTCTAAAAGGAGCAATTTCCGCTTGTCGTGCAGGCGTACCTCGTTGCCACTTAATAAGCTACAAAGTGGATGGCGCCCTGATCCAAGAACTGTTCTCTTTCGACGGTATTGGAACCCAAGTGGTGATGGCGAGTGCCGAGCAAGTAAGACAAGCTCAGATTGACGACATTGGCGGCATCTTTGACCTTATTCGCCCTCTTGAAGAGCAAGGCATCTTAGTACGCCGCTCAAGAGAGCAATTAGAACAAGAGATCCACCGATTTACCATTATTGAAAAAGATGGACTGATTATCGGTTGTGCAGCGCTTTACGCATACCCGGAAGATCATATGGCGGAGATGGCTTGTGTGGCTATTCATCCTGATTATCGTGATGGCAACCGCGGACAAATATTACTGGATTATATGCGTCATCAATCGAAGTCTCGTGATATCGACCAAATTTTCGTTTTAACTACACATAGCCTGCATTGGTTCCGTGAACAAGGGTTTTACGAGATTGGAGTTGATGAGCTACCGATGGAAAAACAGGGCCTATACAACTATCAACGTAACTCAAAAATCCTAGCATTAAATGTGTAAATAAAGTTTTGGACTAGAATCTCACTTCAAAGGAAAAATAATTGCAAATGTAATCGTTTTCTATATGAGATTTATTAGGTATGCACTTTAACTCACAAACAAAATTGTTTAGAATTTGGTCGCTTTAACAAAATAACAAATGTTTTTATTGGAATGACCACCTCGACCGCCCTATGACACAAATCATTAGAGTAAATCGACGTGGTTACTGCACGGATTGCTATACCCGTTAACGATCAGCAGGCGCTTGATGCTCTGATCGTTGATATAAACAGCAAAAAGAGCAACATTGATATGAGAACCATTGTTTGTAACTCGCTGCAAAGTTTTTGGGATATGGCTGATAACCAATTCTTAGAAGGGCTAGACGTACACTGCGTGTTCCCTGTGAGCGAAAATCTAAAAGAGTTTATTTTGAATTGCCAAGCAAAATACAAGATAAACCACATATCGTTTACTCGAGCGTTTTTAGGCACTGATTCCTAGTACGCTCAAAGCAACCAGGGATGGTTGCTTTGTACATATGCCTCAATTATCTCTAGTTGGTTAAGCGACTTCCTAAACCACTCACTCGCTCTGTTTTCACCTTAATCCCACGCTTCAATACATTCGTATCACTGAACATCATCAGTCGTTTCTTCGCACGCGTAATCCCCGTGTAAATAAGCTCTCGAGTCAAGATTGGGCTGAAATCTGGTGGCAGAATCATTAAGGTTAAATCAAATTCACTACCTTGAGATTTATGAATTGTCATCGCATAAGCCGTTTCATGCTCAGGCACTCGACTTGGTAGTACCGCTTTCACATTGCCATCAGGTAATTCAAAATATACCTTCAAACGAGGGGTTGAGTCAGGTTGGCTTGAATCCGATTCAAGCATGCAGATACCAATATCACCATTATATAAACCCAAGCCATGATCGTTACGCGTTACCATCACTGGTCGCCCGTGATACCACAATTCATCATTATGTGGATTCACTAAACGCCTTGCGGCAAGCGCTCTTTCAATTCTGTGGTTGAGGCCATTAACACCAAAATCACCTTCACGAATAGAGCACAGTAGTCGGCATTGGCTGAACAAATCGAGTACCGATTTAGCTCTCGCTTCTTGGGTTTCTAATTCTTCTAACGGCACATTCATTCGATTGAGATACGCGCCATACTCATTAACTAAGGTACGCAGCATCAAGTTATAGCTGTCGCTCGATAGAGGATGATTTTCGATATCGCCAAACCCTTTGGCAAACACTTGGTCTACTTGATTCGCAGAGCCGTTATTGATTGCTTTTGCCAACTGACCAATACCAGAACGCGCATCGAAACGGTAACTCTTCTGCAGCATACACAAACTATCTGCAATCGCCGGAGGGTTAACAGCTCCCGCTTTTGCATGCTGTGTATGGGCTATCGCATCAAAACCTGTCATCTCCGCAATCAAGTTGCCTTGCGCATTGCTATAACCTGCTGAATTGAAAGAACAGATATCACCGAGAACAGCACCTGCCTCAACGGAAGCCAGTTGGTCTTTATCTCCCAACAAGATAAGCCTTGCGTGTTCAGGGAGCGCATCCACCAGCTTATACATCATCGACAGGTCGACCATCGACGCTTCATCCACCACCAAGATATCAAGGTGAAGTGGATTACGTCGGTTGTGTCTAAACTCAGCACGGTTGGGAATCGCGCCAAGTAAGCGGTGCAAAGTGCTCGATTCCGTTGGTATGTTTGCTTTTACTTCAGGCGCTAAAGGCAGTTGCTCAATCGCTTTACCAATTGATTCAGTTAAACGCGCCGCCGCTTTACCCGTTGGTGCAACGAGCTTAATCGTTGGTGTTTTGCCTTGGCTTAGTGATTGCTCGACCATCGCCGACAACAACTTGGTTACCGTGGTTGTCTTACCGGTACCCGGTCCACCAGAGATCACAGCAAAGCGACGACTTAGCGCTACCGCTGCTGCCACTTTTTGCCAATTCAAACATGCCGATAGCGGTACTAAGCTATCTAGAACATCTAAGTCTGTTACCTGCTTAGCTTGGACGATCGCTTGGTCAATTGCGCCCCAATTCAGAGATTGCTCATCGACAATATCAAGATGATCACACACCAGCTGTTGGCGCAGTACCTGAGACGTCTGCTGATTTGCTTCAGCCTTGGCTAAGGCGTTAAACAGAAAATGATAACTGCGTGCAAAGAGCTGATTGAGTGTTTCCGTCAACGCCTTTTTCTGTTCAATATTAAACTCTACTGGCTTACTTAAACGGTTTAACGTGTCTGCCAGCACCACCTCGTAGTTCCAGTAACGCTGTAAGTAGACACGCTGCCCGTCAAACATCAGCGGCTTAACACAGTCATTGGTTGAACCAACTAAATTGGATGATTGCAGAACAGTCACCCAATCAATACCTAACAGCTTTTGGTTCAATTGCAGAGCATTTTCACCGTACAACCCAAGTAACTGGGCTAGATCTGCCGTTTGTTCGTGGCCAGTCGTGTGCTGCTGTATCAGCTGAGTACAAATGTGTCCTTTGCCTAATTCATGGCTCACTACACCAGCAAGAAAGCCGATCTCTTGAGGGTAGCTCGTGGCTTGCTGAGCAATAAAACTAGCAAATTGATAATCCAACTGACGAATAGAACCCTTATTCGCAAGAAACTGGAGTACATCCATGAGTTGCTCAGGAATAAGTGAAACTGGCTTTGCTGTGTTCGCAGTATCTATGCTGGTATTAGTGGTCGTTGTTGTCATTATAAGAGCCCCATCTGTCCAGTTTCATCGTCATTCAATTGTGCTGAACGTCTGTCTATCACTTTACCGTCAATCAATTGATCCATTTCATCAAGTAAAGCCAGTGTTGGTTTCGCAGAAAAAATACCTTGTTGAGATTGGCCGTCCATTCCACGTAGGAACAAGTAGTACACGCCGCCAAAATGTTGTTCGTAGCTGTAATTGGCAACACGACTACGTAAGAAACGGTGCAACGCCAATGCATAGATCTGATATTGCAAATCATAGCGGTGGTCGGCCATCGCCGATTTCAATGCTTCACTATGGTAGACGGCAACATCATCTCCTAAGTGATTCGATTTCCAGTCGAGTACATAGTATTTACCTTGATGCTCGAACACCAAATCGATGAAACCTTTCAGCATGCCTTGCACGGTTTGGAAACCTAGGTCACCCGCTTTCGCTGATAACGGATCATGATATTGAATGGTTTGATTCAGTTCAGATGCGGCCAGTACTTCGATTGGTAGTAAAAACTCCATCTCAACTAAGCGTTGTGTTGAATCTTTCTCGCTTAGTTTTAAGTTCTTGCCATCCAATGCGGTGTTCAACACCGTATCGACCAGTTGCTGAAGCACAGGTAACCACTCTAATTCGTACTGCTCTGACTCTAATAAGTGAGTGATTACTTGCGTGTTGTGTTCGCTGGTTGCTGGCTCGGTAAACTCAACCTCCTCAAACAATGTGTGCAAGAAAGTGCCTGGGCGAGCACCACGAGGGAACGTAAAGATAGAGCGTTCAGGTTCAATCAACTCAGATTCATCCTGTTCATCAGCCGAATCAATATCAAAACCAGACACCTCAATGGTCGCGTCATGACTCGCACCGTGACTACCTTGCTTTACAAGCCCCGAGTAACTGGTGATACGCCAAGCCCTGTCGATTGAAGCCTTTAACTCGTTAGCATGTAAGTCTTCACTCACTTGCTCTGTTTGTACAAACACTTGCTCATGCGCGGTTGGTGTTTCGGCTAACAACACACTGGAGCTCTTGCCCTCAATGGTTGCAAGAGCCTGATGCAATTCGGCAATCCCCTGCTCTTGTCCGTTTTGAACCAAATAACCCATCGCACTCAAATGCACGCCGGTCGGCTCTTTAGTTGAACGCCCTTTGCGCAGTGGCGCCATGCCAATGAAACAGCCATAAACCGCACGAGTCAGCGCTACATAAATCAAACGCAGGTCTTCCGCTAGCCGCTCTTTATCGGCTTGGGCTAAGGCACTGTCACTACCGGTAATATCCAGTACTGTGGTGTCTGAATCATGGTCGTAGAATTTGCCTTCGCTCGCCTCTCGGTAACTCGCAACAAATGGCAGGAATACTAAGTCATACTCCAAACCTTTCGACTTATGAATGGTAACGATTTGAACTAAATTTCTTTCTGATTCAAGACGTTGAATGTCA
Organism: Vibrio sp. Isolate22; assembly: GCF_022398115.1. Classification (NCBI taxonomy): domain Bacteria; kingdom Pseudomonadati; phylum Pseudomonadota; class Gammaproteobacteria; order Vibrionales; family Vibrionaceae; genus Vibrio; species Vibrio sp. Isolate22. The sequence goes on from NZ_JAKEUW010000006.1 coordinate 28,612, forward strand.
TCTTCAGTGCCGCCTAAACCATTTTGAGCATCGGAAATCGCTTCTGCCAACCAACGCAACAAACCATAGTCGCTATCAAGCTCTTGCCTTGCCTGTTGCAGCAATTCGCCTATGTGCATTAAATCGGTAAGTGAGCGCTCACCATTTTCTTCTTCCAGCAAGCGTTCCGCGAGATGTCGCTTGCTGATCACACTGCGCAACATTGGTAGCACGCCACGCTGTAGCCACAACTTACGATACTCACGAAACTCATTAACCACATTTTCCCACACTACTTCATCGTTATTGAGTTCATCCAATGATGCGGCATCCAGAGCAAACAACTCGGAGGCTAGACTCGCTCGCAATGCACGGTCGTTTTCGGGCGTCAGCACAGCTTGCAGCAGACGTTGAAGATCTTGCGCAACCAAACTGGTAAATACACTGTCTCTGTTAGACAAATACACACTTGCAATGCCTTGTTCAGACAGCGCGTTCTTGATCAGACGACCTTCACTGCCGGTTCGAACCAAGACAGCAATATCACCCGCATTCACGACATGTTGTTTTTTGCCGTTATCAAAATAGGCTTGCTGGTTTTGAGAAGCGGTCAGAATGGTTTGAATTTGACTCGCCGTCGCCTCAGCCATTGCCTTGTGATATTCGCCTTTTGGCAACGGCTTGTCTTCAGCCTCTTGTAGCCAAAAGGTGAGTGCATGCTGAGTCTCACCATTCATAACCCATTGGCGCTTATCAGCCGATGGACTAGCAGCAACGGGTAAGAATGGAATGTCTTGATCATAAATAAACGGACTATCCGAATTCATAAACACTTGGTTTACTGCGCTGACCATATCGGCACTTGAACGCCAGTTAGTGCCTAAGGTGTAGTGAGCACTAACTTGGTTTCTCGCTTTGATATAGGTAAAGATATCTGCGCCACGGAAGCCGTAAATAGCCTGCTTCGGGTCACCGATCATAAACAAGCCGCACTGCGGATTATCGAGATAGATTCGGCTAAAAATACTGTATTGCAGTGGATCGGTATCTTGGAATTCATCGATCATCGCAACCGGGTAGAGTGTGCGAATTCTTTCCACCAGCAAGGATTGTTCATCGACATCAATCGACGCAGATAACTGAGTCAGTAGATCATCAAATGATAACCACTGCTTCTGCTGTTTTGCTTTGGCTAACATAGTTCGACAATGGGTAATCGCGTGCGCCAATAACGGAGCCTTCAAATCAGCTGGGTGATTTAAGAAATCTTCAATCGCTTCGAAAACAGCGTGCTGAGGTGCAGTGCCTTTCGGTGTTTTTTCAATTAACGTGGCTTGAGAGAACTTCTCTAACTTGTCTGGATATTGATAATCATGAGTGTCGCTCTGCGCCCATGCTGTCACCGCTTCTAACCATGTCGGCAGAGACTTCTTGGTGTAGCTACGTTTGTTCACATCTGAACCTGAGATCAAAGCCAAAAAGTCCGCTTCAGACTCACACCACAGCGCTTTGAGCTGCTTCACTTTATCGAGGTTCTGATTGTGTAGAGTTTGCAAATCACCTGACATCGCATCGACGGTTAGCTTCAATGGAGAGCCCGTCAGATAACGATTGACGTCTGCTAATAATGCAGCCGGTGAACCCCAGATATTACGAACCTCACCAGCTAGCTGAATAGGCAACGGGTAAAACTGCTTACGCCAATAGTCGGCAACCACTTGCGCTTTGAGATGGCTTTCATCAGTCACAAACTCATTATCAAATCGGCTGCCAGACTCGAAGGCATTTTGAGTCAACATTCGCTGACAGAAGCCGTGAATGGTGTAGACCGCCGCTTCGTCCATTTGCCTTTCGGCATTGAGCAGTGTTTTCGCAGCGCCAGCATGGTCTTCGATCTCTTGCAACAAAGGAGCAATCACTGGGTCGGCACTTTGCCCGCGAGAAAACGCAATGCGAGCATCATGGATTCGAGCACGGATACGGTCACGTAGCTCTGCGGTTGCTGCTTCGGTAAAAGTCACGACCAGGATTTGATCTACAGTGAGCGGCTCGTGATGTCGGGTAGCTTCTGTAAGCTCACCTTGTGGTGCTGCCGTGCCGTGTCCGAGCAGTAGGCGTAAGTACAAGCCAGCGATGGTAAATGTTTTACCTGTACCCGCCGATGCTTCAATTAAACGCGCGCCATGAAGTGGAAATGTCATGGTATTGAGTGTCTGTGGAGCAATTACCTGAACACTGCTTGTGGTCGTCATGCCTTACTGCCTTCTGATAAATATGTTGTTACAAATGTGACCTAGCGTGGAAAACGTCATTCAATTTACGTCCTACGCTTATTTGTTAATAGTTAGTGCGATCTCTCTCACGGATCAATTCGGATCGCCTCGCTACTATGCGCCCACGAGTTCAGGAGCGCGATTCGAGTTTTATACTCATTGCCTACTTAGAACCACAGAATAATGGTCCCTCTGACCTGTGGCCGTACAGCGAACGCCCTACACTAATAATGATTTACTGGCGGCCACTTTATTTCCTGTACCTTGCTTCTCTTCCCTTGATTCCTTTCACACTGAAAGCAAGCACCCCAAATGCTTACCAGCGACTCTCTTTCGCCTTTCATTGACTCTGCGCATCCGCTACTGATCTTGTCGATCACAGCCACTTACTCCTGCTCTTCCAGATCGGCAGCAGCCAACCTTGCCGCCTGCAATACAAGCGTTGAATACATACGTGACTCAGCAGCCAGCTCATCATCCCACTTAGGCCAAATACGTGAGATGTAGGTATCTCGACCCTCGCCAGTGAAAGCGAAGCTGTCATTAAAAGTATCGGCCATTTTCTTGAGCGACTTCTCTTCATCATCGACCCATTTACCACGGCTAAAGCCCGCTTCAACGCCGGCCAAGGCGGTTTTCGGGAAATACGGCAATGGTGCAGTCATACCTTGATAAAACAATCGCACCAACTCTGCCAATAAACCCTTCGCCTGCTGCGCATCGCCGATAGGTTGTAGCGTTTGGTGTACCACACCTTCTTTTCTGTCGTAGCCAATAATATGAGTCGTTTTGCCGTGCTCCATCACTGCGCAACACAAGTGATCAATCCATGCAGCCAAGTAGTCTTGCGAACGAATTTTACCGCTACGGAAGCGTACTAAGCCTGATTGATAATTTTGAGTCAGCCAACCCATCAAACGAACCGGTTTACCCTCGCCTAGCACGTCAAATTCAATATTTACCTCGAGATCTTGCTGTGGCTGCCCACTTACAAATCGAATCTCTTTGGCTAAATCTTCCGCTTGAACACGGTTGGTTTCAAACTCGATATCACCAAAAGCACCAACCGGTAAGCGACCTTGTGCCTTTTGTTCAGAAACAAACAGGCTAACCGCTTCATCTGCCCCTTCAGGATTATCCAGCAGCACTTGCAGCAGAGCATCCTTAAGCTGGAAGCTCTCCAAGCCATTAAGCACGAACGGCTCGTCGTCTTCCATTACCGGAAGCGGTGGCTCAAACACTACTTTTAAGCGGCGATTAAAGAAGTATTGCACTGGCAAGCGCCAGAAACGCTGTAGCTCAACCAAATCGAGTTCTAACGGATAAGTCGCACCAAGCAAATAGTCATCCAACGCGCGATTGAATTCCCCACTGCGTTCACCGGAACGGTTAGCCGCAGGAAGCCACTCTTTGGCGTAGCTCAATACATGGCTTGCATCACCTTGTGTAAAAGCTGCCGGACTGAACGGCGTCATGGTGTGTTCAAAGCTGATCGCTTGAGTCAGCTTGATACCAGAATCATCACTTGGTAGCGCTTGATCTTCACTTAGGCAGTAGTTTTGCTGACAGTACTCAATCAACTCTGAAACCAATACCGACGGCACTCGCTCAGTATTATCTTGAATCGAACGACCAACATAGCTGATATATAAACATTCTTGCGACGACAACATCGCCTCTAAAAATAGGTAACGGTCATCATCACGACGAGAACGGTCACCGGGACGAGTGCGCCCATTCATCAAATCAAACCCTTCTGGTGGCATTGAGCGAGGGTAAACCCCATCATTCATACCTAATAGACAAACAGTTTTGAACGGGATAGAACGCATCGGCATCAGGGTACAGAAGTTCACTTGCCCCGCTAAGAAACGCTGACTGATACGCGCGCCTGACAGTTTATTGTTTAAGTACTGATAGATGATGCTTGGCGATAGCTCTTGCTCGTACAAGGCATCATCAAGCTGTTCATTCAGTTGAGAAAGTGCATCACGAATCGACTTAAGCACCACCTCGCCTTCTAGCTCAACGGCGAAGAAATCATCAATCATTTGCAGCAAGGTTTCACGCCATATATCGATGGATTGCGTCTTAGCAAGACGTTGACGGTAATGGGCAATACGATCAATAAAGTGCGCTAACTTACCAGCAAGTTCGGCGTTAATGCCTTGAACTTCGTTATAAGCTGCAATTGGAGAGTGTTCAGTTTCAAACAAACCTGCAGAATCCGACATCGCGTAGCCCAGTAGCATACGCTGGATACCAAACAGCCAGGTATTTTGCTCCGTGGCAGGCAAATCAAACTCGGTTGCGGTAGAAGAATCGACACCCCAACGGATACCTGCTTCTTCAACCCACTGCTTAGCTTGCTCAAATTGAAATTCATCAATACCAAAGCGTGCCATCATTGCTGGGATTTCCAGTAGCTCTAACAACTCAGACGCTAAACAACGCGTGTTCGGTAGCGCGACCAGCTGCATGAACGCGGTCAGAATCGGGCTCTCTTGGTCTGCCGTTCTATCCGAGATCGAGTAAGGGATATAACGCTCGCCCGGAGCATTACCAAATACCGCCTGAATCGCAGGGCTGTAGGCATTGATATCTGCCACCATCACGATGATGTCGCGTGGTTTTAATGTCGGGTCAGCGTCAAACATTGCTAACAGCTGATCATGAAGAACTTCAACCTCACGCATTGGGCTGTGACAAGCATGTACTGTCAATGAACGATCGCCCAGCTCAACCACTTGTTTATGGCTACTTGAATCTAAGATGTGATCGTCTTGGTGTTCTTCTAACTCAAGAATATCGGCTTGCAGTTGATGCAGCAGGCTGTCTCTCTCGATATCAATAAAGAATTCATGCTCTTCACTGTCTGATTGAGACAGCAAGAACAAATTATCTCTGCCTAGCTTGCCCATAGAAGCGAGTAAGCTATTGCCTACTGCTTGGCTAGTATGCAGCTCATCTTCGACATTGGCTTCAATACCATCTTTCAGTGGCGAGACTTCGCCTTCAAGCTGAGGCAAACCATCAACCAGAGCAAACTGCTTACGACGCTGCGCTTCCACTCTTGCCAAGTATTTACGGTCGCGGATGTCACCCCAGTAATGTTGGCAAGGGTTAGTAAACATCAGGTGAACATCAATCTGCTCGCCAAGCGCTTTCAAGGCATCCATGTAGCGAGGAGGCAGTGACGAAATACCAAACACAAACAGACGTTTCGGCAGGTGTTGTGATTGCCCTTGTTGATTAGCTAACGCTTCAATGAAGTCGTGATACAAGTTACCACGGTGATATTTTGACTGGCCTTGAGACAGTGTTTGCTCGTAGAGTGCCTTCCACAAAATTGGCTGCCAAGGGTGCTCTTGCTGCCCTTCACTATCAATCAATTCTGCAACGGGCTCTCCCGCTTCCCACATCGCCATCCACTCAGGACGATATACCAAGTAACCATCGAAGATATCAGCAATTTTCTCGGCTAATTGATATAACTTAGAGCCGTCTTCATCGTTTTCAAGATAGCGCTGTAGGGGTAAGAAATCAGGGTGGTCAAGCTTCGCAGGTAGCAAACTCATTAGCTTCCACGTCATCGCTTCTTTATTAAAAGCACTGCGTTTCGGTACGTCAGGAAGCACTTGGGTGAACATATCCCAAATGAAGGTTGCTGGAAGAGGAAAATCGATATTTGCTGCTACACCAAACTCTTTGGCGAGTTCCATCTTAAGCCATTGAGACATACCCGGGCTCTGAACCAAGATCTGCTCTTTTTCGAAAGGATTGGCTAAAGGGTCACTTTTGATTAAGTGAACGAGAAGAATTTTTAAAGTATCAACTTTATTGGAATGGTAAACAGTAAACAAAGTGCACTCACGCTAATCTTGCCACAATATACTGCCAGATTAGCATAAGTGCTGAGTTTGGATTAGGAATATAAGCTTATGAAATACCGAAAGCTTAAGGTCCGTTTATCTTTTGAACTATTGCCCTTTACAATCTACCGGCTACCGCACCCAAAACACGATGAGGTTTGTAGTTCATGTAGTAACGAACAGCCACATAACCTACTACCAAGGTTGCAACAATCAGTTCTAGATAAGCTAGGTTAAATACTTGGTTAATGTAATGCGCCTCGATGCCTTGTGCTTGCATCCACGCAGCCAATTTAAATAGGGCTGTTGCACCAATCACGATTGGGAAAGTAAACGCTGCATAGCCAGGGCTAAATGGTAGACGAAGTAGTTTGAAGAACGCTGCATAGATAATAAACGTCATCAACACCGCAATACCAAATAGCAGACCAATGATCACTGGCGAAGGGCTCGCTGTCACGGTTAGGTAACCCGCCAGAGATAGGCTTGCAGGTGCCGCCATAATCGCAATCGTTGGTTTTGCAGCATCTGGCACTTCGTGAGAGAAGATCAAGCGGTAAACCATCATTGGTAGCATTACTGCGTAAACCAATAAACCGAATACCAAAGTCGCGTTCGCTACAGGCTCCAAAACCGGATTACCAGAGAAAGAAACGTCTGCCACAATGATACCGATTGGTGGCACAAACCAGCTTGGCACCATGTGGTGAATCTCAAACTGTTTTGCTCTGTGGTACAAAAAGCTCACTAAGAACACAACATGTAAAGCAACCGCCGCTAGCCACATCGCCTCTTGTAAGAATTGAGAAATCGGCGCTAAAGATGCTGATACCACCATGCAGCCCATCGCAAATGTTGGAACCACACTACCCACGACAGGGTGAGCAAGATCTTCACGCAATAGATGGCCATGAATCAGAAACTTCACAGCTAAAACAAGAAGTAATACCGCCGCGATGCCAGCACTGATCCATTGCACTAAGCCTGGGGTGTGCAAAATACCTTGTGCGACTAAAACGCCATCCCAACACCAGCCTAAACTTGCAATTGCTAGTGCTAACCCTGCCATGGGTGTTGGAGCTCCTGTTAATCTATATTTAATACGTTGAATCATGTGAGCCTCTCTTGAACTTGATTCACTAAACTTGTGAACTCATCAGCTTGTTGAAGCCATAATACGCTTGCACTTCGTTAAGTAATATCCAATTATATATAACAAGCGTTCACCAATACTGAACAACCCATTCCACCAGCAGCGTAAAACTAGGAACCTGATGGCTAATATCTCAATCAAACAACTCAAAGTGTTTGTCACCATTACCCAGCATTCGACACTTACCGCCGCATCGGAAGCTCTGTTTCTCTCTAAAGCCGCGGTTAGCATGGCACTCGGTGAAATGGAAAAACAGCTAGGCCATTCTCTATTTGACCGGGTTAACAACCGATTAATTCTCAATCAAGAAGGGCACAAGCTGCTTCCTTTAGCTGATGAGATTCTTCATCGGGCTGCAGGCATCGATGTTCTATTCCGCGACGACCAGCCATTAAGTGGCAATCTTAAGGTTGGTGCGAGTGACACGATTGGTAATCAGGTTGCGCCTTTTATTTTGTCTGGCTTTCGAGAAAAAACTCAGCACCAAGACCAAAGCTTGTTCATTTCAAACAGTGCCCTGATCTGTCAAAAGTTGGTGGATTATGAACTGGATATCGCGTTAATTGAAGGAAAAACACTCCATCCGGAGTTAATCTCAAGCCAGTTTAGTAGCGATGAGATGTGTATTATCGTTAGTAATCAACACCCTCTGGTAGCAAAAGAGCAAATTGCACTACAAGATCTAGAGAACAGCCATTGGATATTGCGTGAGTCAGGTTCTGGTACCCGTGAGTTTTTCCTGCGCGCTGTCGCACCACGCATCGAGCACTGGTATGAGTCTTTTGAGCTCAACACCACAGAAGCGATCATCAACTCTGTTTCTGCCGGTCTTGGCTTTGCGTGTTTGTCTCGTTTAGCTGCTCAAAGGGCGATCGATTCAGGTCGAGTAAAAGCGCTTAATGTGCCACTCGATATGAAACGTCGATTCTGGATGCTGGTCCACAAAGACAAATACCAAAGCCCGTTACTGAAATCTTTCATGAGTTATTGTGAAGACTGGGCGACACATCAAGATTGAGGCCGCATAGTGCGGGCTCCAACTGGACTTTCAGCCTCAGAAACTGTATAAAAAGCCAGTAAAATTTATCAAACTTAGAGGATTAACCATGGCTGTTATCGTCAAGTACGTGGTGGAACGCAACGGAGAAGAGAAAATGACTTTTACCTCTAAAGCCGAAGCTGACGCATACGACAAAATGCTGGATATGGCTGATGAGCTTTTTGAACTGTTAGGCAAAAGCGATTTAGTTGAAGATGAAGGCAAGCAAGAAGAACTTGCAATGTACCTAGCTAAGAACAAAGAAGAAGTTCTTTACGCATTAGGTGCGAAGCGTAAACCAGCTCCGAAAAAAGCGAAGAAGCTTGAAGCGGTTGAAGACGCAGAAGAAGATGCAGCTTAATTAGCTGAAGCTTTCTAAAAAACGCCAATGACACCTCTAATCAGAGTCAGTCATTGGCGTTTTTTTATACTTATCGAAATATAATGATGCTTGTTTATAGTCGAAATCGCTCTAAACATTCGCTTGCAAAAAAGTGTGATAAAGATCTAATCTATAGCCATCAGGTGATGGGGTTCCACCTAAGCTTTTGCTTCAACCGCCCGTTCTTTTGAACCGTGCTAATGACTCCTACAGAATCGAAAACAGGTAATACTGTTGGATGTATCGCTACTCCTCCATTTTGAAATGGGCTGTGTCTATTAAGACCAGGTTCATTACTCCTTTGGATTATCGATACTCAAGATCTGTAGTGAATTAGCCGCACCTCTTCCAACACGTCCTGTTTTCTCAACGCCCTAGGTCAATACGACTTTATTAGTGAGAAAACATTATGCATTACTCTTCAGAAATTCAATCCATGTGCCCTATTCAAAGGGGTGATCTTCACAACTCGGCTCCAATCCCAGTTGAAGGTGCCATGGTTAGTCCAAAAGATGTTATCGCTATCTCAGGTTTAAGCCACGGTGTTGGCACTTGTGCACCACAACAAGGTGCGGCAAAACTGACTCTTAACGTGAAAAACGGCATCATCGAAGAAGCACTCATCGAGACTATCGGCTGCTCAGGCATGACGCAATCTGCCGCGATGGCCGCTGAAATCCTTACCGGAAAAACCATTCTAGAAGCGCTTAATACTGACTTAGTGTGTGACGCGATTAACGTCGCGATGCGCGAAATCTTCCTGCAGTTTGTTTACGGTCGAACTCAATCTGCTTTCTCTGAAGGTGGCCTAGAAATCGGCTCTGCATTGGAAGACTTAGGTCAAACCCAGCGCAGCCAAGTTGGTACCAGCTACTCAACCGCAGCAAAGGGCGTCCGTTACCTAGAACTCGCAGAAGGTTACGTAACCAAGCTTGCACTTGATGACCACAGCGAAGTGATTGGTTACGAGTATCTTAACCTCGGAAAAATGATGAAGGCGATTAATCAAGGTGTGCCAGCCAATGAAGCGGCCGATCTTGCTACAGGGACTTATGGTCGCTTCGACGAAGCCGTGACCACGATTAACCCACGCCAACAGTAATTTTTGCCAATTTAGAGGAAAGATATTATGAACACTCAACTTAATGAATCAGTAACTCGCGCTTTGGCAGAAATGAACTTCGACTCTTTGGCGCAAGCAGAGCAATACTGTAAAGCCCACAATGTCGACCCAAAAACTTTGGTGATGGACACTCAACCAATTGCTTTTGAAAGCGCAGCTGATGCATACACCTTAGGTACAGCCTTGGCACTATTTCGCAAAGCAAGCAACGCAGAACAAGCAGCCAATATCATTGGTGAAGGCCTTCAAGCATTCACAAAACCCGGTAGTGTTGCCGAGCAACGTCAAGTGGGTATTGGTCATGGTGCGCTTGCTGCTCGTCTTCTGAATGAAGAGAGCCACTGCTTTGCTTTTCTTGCAGGTCACGAGTCATTTGCGGCAGCTGAAGGTGCAATCAAAATCGCATTGAACGTCAATAAATCACGTAAAAATCCATTAAAAGTTATCCTAAATGGTTTAGGTAAAGATGCGGCTTACTTAATCTCACGCATCAATGGCTTCACTTACGTGCGCACTCAGTACGACTACCAAACCGGTGAACTCGTTGAAACAGAACGTCGCCGTTTCTCAAATGGCCCTCGTGGAGAGATCCTATGCTACGGCGCCGATGATGTTCGTGAAGGTGTAGCAATCATGCACAGAGAAGAGGTGGATGTGAGCATTACGGGTAACTCAACCAACCCAACACGCTTCCAACACCCTGTTGCGGGTATCTACAAAGCAGAGCGTACTCGCCAAGGTCTACCTTACTTCTCAGTCGCTTCAGGCGGTGGTACAGGTCGTACATTGCACCCAGACAACGTAGCGGCAGGCCCTGCGTCTTACGGCATGACAGATACCATGGGCAGAATGCACGCAGACGCTCAGTTTGCAGGTAGCTCATCAGTTCCTGCTCACGTTGCTATGATGGGTTTCATTGGCATGGGTAACAACCCAATGGTCGGTGCTACGGTTGCACTGGCTGTCGTGGTAAGCGAGTCTCAAACCGCATAATGAATAAGTGATTGTCAGCATTTAGCGCCTCGAGCCGAGGCGTTAGTTGAAAAATCGACACCAACACACAATCAAAACTCTACTCCCATCACTAAAACTATACAGCCAGCCCTATGCTGGCTGTTTTTTATTCACACTTGCTCTAGTATCTATTCTTATTCAACACATGTATTTAACTGCATATTTTTAAAGGAATAATATGAAAGAGCTCATCATTCATACCATCACAGTGTTCATGGGCTTTTTCGCCATCATGAACCCTATCGCTAACACGCCGATCTTCCTTGGTTTAACAGGCGACAACGACAGGGAGACAGTTAAGTCGATTGCGTTTCGCTCAGTGTTTATCGCATTTATCATCGTCAGTACGTTTGCCATTTCTGGCAAGCTGATCTTCGACCTTTTTGGTATCACACTTTATGCCCTGCGCATCACAGGCGGTATTTTAGTCTTCTTGATTGGCTTTCACATGTTACAAGGTGAATCGACACACTCGAAAGCGAAAGAGAAGGTCAACTCAGACGCCCAGCAAGACGCAGCGCTTAGTATCGCTGTATCACCACTGGCCATGCCGATACTGGCTGGCCCAGGGACCATTGCCACCGCGATGAACTTTGCCAGCACTGAGGGCATCTATGAAACCGTCATCACCATCATCGCGTTTGGTCTGTTGTGTACCTTAACTTACGTATTGTTTGTGTTTGGCGAACGCTTCGTGAAAGCGGTAGGGCCAAGCGCACTGAACGTGATTACTCGAATGATGGGTTTGATACTGGCTGTTATCGGTATGCAGATGTTGATTGAAGGGATCGAGCAAGCCCATAAAGCACTGTTTGTTTAAATGGTCATTCAAAGGGAATATTGACTGATATACCCGCCAATTTGTATAGATCTGCAGCGTTTTCTCATTGCAGAAAAATATCTCTCAAAAGACAAGCAATATCATTTTACAGACTTTATCCCGATGCGCCCTTTCATAACGAGGGCGCTCTCTTTATGATGAACGCAATTAAATTAACTTTGCTAACGGCAGCGCTGGTTATTCGAGCCGCTGTTATGAAATAGCAAAATCAAGACTCAACACATGGAGATTCAACATGGCTTTCTTTTCACTAGCCTTCGGTACGGCAATCAAAAACCGCGACAATAAAATCATTGAAGCGTTCTTCCCTAGCCCACTTCTAAACCCAAGCGACGCTCTAGTAGCGGCTGTTGGTGAAGTAGCAGGTTACACTGAAGGCAACCAAGCTATCGAAATCTCTGCTGCACAAAGCGCAGAACTAGCGAAAGCATTCGCAGCAAACGATGACGCAGCAAACGCATCTTTCGCAGAAAAAGCAGCAGCATCTGAACAGCCACTCGTTCTTGTTGTTCTTGCGACTGACGAGAAGCCAGCATCTGTTGCTGAAGGCTTCCTTAAGCTACAACTTATCTCTAACCGTCTAGTTCAACCACACGGTACAGTACTAGACGGCATCTTCGGTCTACTGCACAACATCGCATGGACTAACGAAGGTCCAATCGATCTTCCTGAGCTGGCTGAGCGTCAAATCGAAGCTCGCCTTGCAGGTCGTACTCTGTCTGTAGATTGCGTAGACAAATTCCCTAAGATGGTTGATTACGTGGTACCAACAGGTATTCGTATTGCTGACACTTCTCGTGTTCGTCTTGGCGCACATGTGGGTGAAGGTACAACGGTTATGCACGAAGGTTTCATCAACTTCAACGCTGGTACAACAGGCGTAAGCATGGTTGAAGGTCGTATCTCTGCAGGTGTTGTTGTAGGTAACGGTTCAGACATCGGCGGCGGCGCTTCTATCATGGGTACTCTGTCTGGTGGCGGTACTATGGTTATCTCTATCGGCGAAAACTGCCTACTAGGCGCAAACGCGGGTCTTGGTTTCCCAATGGGCGACCGCTGTACTGTTGAGTCTGGTCTATATGTAACGGCTGGTACGAAAGTTCGCATGCTAGATAAAGAAGGCAACGAAGTAGAAATCATTAAAGCTCGCGACCTAGCTGGTGTTTCTGATCTGCTATTCCGTCGCAACTCAATCACCGGTCAAATTGAGTGTCTAGCGAACAAGTCTGCTGTTGAACTAAACAGCGAACTACACAGCAACAACTAATCTAGATGCTAGAAAATACGAAGCCGCTGGGGTTAAATCCAGCGGCTTTTCTTTTATCTGTAGATAATGAAAGACGTTACACTTTCTCAGCGGCTAACTGCTCTAGAGCCTGGATAGAGGTTTCAGATACTAGTGTGCCATCCATGTAGTAGCTGACCTTATCGCCATCGCGAACACCCAGTAGTACAGCTTTCTGACCATCGTTGTAAGTGATGTCCATGCGAATCGTGTTTTCATCGATTTGCTGCATTTCACCCCATTCGATCTGGCGATTGTTGAAGCCTAGTGGTGCTTCTTTTAATGAATCGTCTAGGCTGTCATTCACATCGATCATAGTGTCGACTTTGCTATCGAAGATGTGAGGCGCGCCAGTAAGTGGGTTTTTACCTGCCCAGAATTCAATCGAGTTAAATACAATGTAATCGGCTGCAGTAGTCAATGCGTAAACCGGAGCAAGCAAGAAGTTGACGCCCGCACGAGCATAACGGTTATCCACTACCTCGACGTTAAACTTCATTAATTTCCCAGTCACAGCGTTACTACCTACACACCCAGCTAACGACATGACAATCGCTGCCACTGCAACGGCTTTTGTGATTGTTGTTTTCATAGTTCCCTCTTATGCCACGATGATTGATTCAGTTTTTGCACAGACGAACGAATATCCCACTGCATAAAAACAGACATTATTCGCCTAACAAATTGATTCCATAACATTTAGCGTAGTGGAGATTTTTAGAACAGCAAACCTCAATTTATCACTCTGGTTCCAAAAAAATTCACAAAAAAAAGCGCAGACCTTTCGATCTGCGCTTTTAATTTTTGCTTAATCTAATCTAGATTAACGCGGCATGATTAACCCACGTTCTTACGTGCGTTTTGGAACATACGCATCCAAGCACCGTTCTCGCCCCAACCTTCTGGAGACCAAGAGTTAGCCACTGTGCGGAATACACGTTCTGGGTGAGGCATCATGATAGTCACACGGCCATCCGTCGTTGTTAAACCTGTGATAGCGTTTGGCGAACCGTTCGGGTTATTCGGGTATTGCTGCGTTGGGTTACCGTGGTTGTCAACGTAACGTAGAGCAACCGTACCTGAGTTTTCAATCGCGTTTAGGTGGTCGTTGTCACGTACTTCTACGCGGCCTTCACCGTGAGAAACAGCGATAGGCATGCGAGAACCTTCCATGCCGTTGAAGAATACAGAATCAGATTTCTGAACTTCAACTAGACTGAAACGTGCTTCAAAACGCTCAGATTCGTTGCGAACGAAACGTGGCCAGTACTCTGCACCTGGGATAAGTTCGCGTAGGTTAGACAGCATCTGACAACCGTTACATACACCTAGAGAGAAGGTATCTTCACGCTTGAAGAAGTTTTCAAATTGCTCACGAGTCGAGTCGTTAAACAGAACTGACTTAGCCCAACCTTCACCAGCGCCTAGTACGTCACCGTAAGAGAAGCCACCACATGCTACAAGGCCGTTGTACTCATCAAGTACCGCTTGACCAGTAAGGATGTCGCTCATGTGAATATCAGTTGCTTCGAAACCTGCACGGTCGAATGCTGCTGCCATTTCAACGTGAGAGTTAACTCCCTGCTCACGTAGAATCGCCATCTTAGGCTTAGCGCCAGTGTTGATGAAAGGTGCAGCGATATCTTCGTTAACATCGAAGCTCAGTTTCACGTTTAGACCTGGGTCTGAGTTGTCTTTCTTCGCTTCGTGCTCTTGGTCGGCACATGCTGGGTTATCACGTAGACCTTGCATCTTGTGCGTTGTCTCCGCCCAGATAGTACGCAGTTCAGTACGGTTACGTTCAATCACTACAGACTCACCAGACTTAATCACTAACTCATCAGAAGCTTCAACAGAACCAATCACGTGTGAACACGCTTCTAGACCGTTTGCTGCAAGCGTAGAAAGAACTGCGTCTAGGTCATCGTTGCGAACTTGGATTACCGCACCTAGCTCTTCGTTGAATAGTGCAGCTAGTGCGTCTTCACCTAGTGCTTCGATGTTTGCATTAACACCACAGTGACCTGCGAACGCCATTTCAGCAAGAGTAACGAATAGACCACCATCGCCTTTATCGTGGTAAGCCACTACTTGGTCGTTAGCAACCAGTGCTTGAACACCTTCGTAGAAACCTTTCAGTTGTACTGCGTTGTCTACGTCTGCTGGCTTATCACCAAGCTGCTTGTAAACTTGCGCTAGTGCCGTTGCACCTAGACGGTTTTTGCCGTTACCTAGGTCGATAAGTACTAAGCTTGAAGCGCCTTTGTCAGTGCGAAGCTGAGGCGTAATTGTCTTACGAACATCTTCAACACGAGCAAATGCAGTGATAACTAGAGATAGCGGAGAAGTTACTTCTTTCTGCTCGCCGTTCTCTTCCCACTTCGTCTTCATCGACATTGAGTCTTTACCCACAGGGATAGTTAGACCCAGTGCTGGACATAGCTCTTCACCGACTGCTTTCACCGCTTCGTAAAGACCTGCATCTTCACCAGGGTGACCCGCTGGAGACATCCAGTTAGCCGACAGTTTAATGTGTTTGATATCGCCGATGTTAGTCGCTGCAATGTTTGTGATTGCTTCACCAACTGCTAGGCGAGCCGATGCGCCGAAGTCTAGCAGTGCCACTGGCGTGCGCTCACCAAGAGACATCGCTTCACCATGGTAAGAATCGTAACTTGCTGCGGTTACTGCACAGTTAGCAACAGGAACCTGCCATGGGCCAACCATTTGGTCACGAGCAACAAGGCCAGTTACCGAGCGGTCACCGATAGTGATAAGGAATGTTTTCTCTGCGACAGTTGGTAGGCGAAGAACACGGTCAACCGCTTCGTTCATTTCGATACCAGAGCGGTCAATCGCTGGGTTGTTCGCTTTTAGCGTTTTCGCATCACGGTGCATCTTAGGTGTTTTACCTAATAGGATGTCCATCGGCATGTCGATTGGCGTGTTGTCGAAGTGTGAATCTTCAAGTTTAAGTTCACGCTCTTCAGTAGCTTTACCAACCACAGCGTATGGTGCACGTTCACGCTTACAAATAGCGTCGAACGTTGCCATGTCTTTGTCTGCAACCGCCATTACGTAACGCTCTTGAGATTCGTTACACCAGATCTCAAGTGGGCTCATGCCCGGCTCATCGTTTGGCACGTCACGTAGGTTGAAGATACCGCCACGTTCACCATCGTCTACTAGCTCAGGAAGTGCATTTGAGATACCGCCCGCGCCCACATCATGAATGAATGCGATAGGGTTCGCATCACCTAGTTGCCAACAACGGTCGATAACTTCCTGACAACGACGTTCCATCTCTGGGTTTTCACGTTGTACCGAAGCGAAATCAAGATCTTCAGAAGAAGAACCCGAATCCATTGAAGATGCTGCACCGCCACCAAGGCCGATGTTCATCGCAGGACCACCCAGAACGATTAGGCTTGCACCTACTGGGATCTCTTTCTTCTGAACGTGCTCGTCACGGATGTTACCAAGACCACCAGCCAGCATTATCGGCTTGTGGTAACCACGTACTTCTTCACCTGCGTGAGAATTTACTTTCTCTTCGTAAGTACGGAAGTAGCCTAGTAGGTTTGGACGACCAAATTCGTTGTTGAATGCCGCGCCGCCAAGAGGACCTTCAAGCATGATATCCAATGCAGTAACGATACGGCTTGGTTTACCAAAGTCAGTTTCCCAAGGTTGAACGAAGTTCGGGATCTTAAGGTTAGATACAGAGAACGCTACAAGACCAGCTTTTGGCTTACCACCGATACCTGTTGCGCCTTCATCACGGATTTCACCGCCTGAACCTGTTGATGCGCCCGGCCATGGAGAGATAGCCGTTGGGTGGTTGTGCGTTTCAACCTTCATCAAGATGTGTGTTTTCTCTTGGTGGTAGTTGTACTGGCGAGTTTCAGGATCTGGGAAGAAGCGACCTACTTCAGAGCCCGTCATAACAGCTGCGTTATCTTTGTATGCAGAAAGTACGTTATCAGGAGTCACTTCAAACGTATTCTTAATCATCTTGAACAATGATTTTTCTTGCTTCACGCCGTCGATAGTCCAGTCAGCGTTGAAGATCTTATGACGACAGTGCTCTGAGTTCGCTTGTGCAAACATCATTAGCTCGATGTCAGTCGGGTTACGTTCAAGCTTAGTTACAAAGCTTTCAAGTAGGTAATCAATCTCATCTTCTGCAAGAGCAAGACCTAGGGTAACGTTTGCTTCTTCAAGCGCTTTACGGCCGCCAGTAAGAAGATCAACTTCCGTATAAGGTGCTGGTTCTGCAACGGTGAACAGTGCTGCTGCTGATTCGAAGTCAGTGAATACCACTTCCATCATACGGTCGTAAAGAATCGCTTTCAGTTCAACAAGTTGAAGCTCAGAAAGTTCAGAAGACGTTTCAATGTAGAAAGCCGTACCGCGCTCTAGGCGAGATACTTTCGCTAGACCACAGTTATGTGCGATATCAGTAGATTTTGAAGACCAAGGAGAAATAGTACCTGGACGAGGAGTAGCAAGCAGCAGTAAACCTTCAGGTTCATGCTCTTCAATCGTTGGACCGTAAGTCAGTAGCTTTTCTAGCTTCTCAACTTCAGACGCGTCTAGGTCTGCTGTTAAATCAGCAAAGTGGGCAAACTCAGCGTAAATACCTGTTACAGGTAAGCTTAATTCACGACAAAGCTCTAAAAGCTTGTTAACACGAAACTCAGATAGAGCTGGGGAGCCACGCAAAATTCTCATGTGCTTAGGTCTCTTATGCAGTTGATTAAGGTGATATTGGAATAAATTCAGTGGGTTAAAGGAAAAACCTAACTGTTTTCTTCGAAGCTATTCCCGAAGGTTTAAAAACCTATGCCGATTCCACCTCTTCAATGCGAGCGCATTATAAAGCATTTTTTTTTGTGACGTAACACCAAAAGCAACCGTTTGCGTGATTTTTTTCATGTTTCTGAGTAAATGGTGGTTTTGCTGCATTTATCACCACTTTTACATCTGTTTAATGAAACCTGCTTTGCCAGTCTGGCGGGGTTTGGTATAAAGGGGCTTCCACTTTTCGAGATTTCATTTTGATGCCTAAATTTTCTCTCATCTTTTCGTCTAAGTTCTTTCTGCTGGTTATCGCTCTGTTTGGGCTAACCGCATGCCAGATTGAGTCTGAGCCTAAAAATGTCCTCGAGCAGATACGAGAGCGTGGCGTGCTTCGTGTCGGTACTCTGAATAACCAACTCTCTTATTACATTGGTCCTGATGGCCCTGCTGGTCTCGATTACGAATTGGCTCGTGAGTTTGCACAAGAGCTAGGGGTTAAGCTTGAGGTTAAACCGGCTTACCGTCTATCCGGCCTATTCCCTGCTTTAAAGAAAGGCGAGATCGACCTTATCGCTACTGGGTTAACGCAAAACAACAAACTGACACGTGCTTATCGTGCAGCGCCTGCTTATTACTATGTAAGCCAACAGGTGGTGTACAAAAAAGGCCAATGGCGCCCAAGAAACCTAGCTCAACTTATCAAGTTTGAAAACGACCGCCAGGCTGAATTCATCAAAGCGCAAGCTGAATCAGAAGACGCGTCACCTAACGAGACTCTGACGCCCTCTTTAGTTGTGGTCAAAGACTCGCACTTCGAACCAACACTTAAGCAATTACAGAACACGCACCAGGACTTCATCTACGATGCAGTTGGTAATGCTGATATCAATGATCTGCTAAAAGAAGTATCAACAGGCGAACGCTTATTTACGGTTGCAGACTCTATCGAACTGTCGCTGGCACAACGTTTATACCCAGACGTAGCATTGGCGTTTGAGCTCACTGAAGACCAACCTATCTCTTGGTACTTAGAGAAGTCTGAAGATGAAAGCCTTTACGCATTGCTGATTGAGTTCTTCGGCAACCTAAAACAGTCTGGTGAACTTGCTTCGCTAGAAGAAAAGTACATCGGTCATATTGGCACTTTTGATTACGTTGATACTCGTGCCTTTATCCGTGCGCTAGACAGCAAGCTACCAAAATGGTCACCACTGTTTCAGAAGTATTCGCAAGAGTTTGACTGGCGCTTGATTGCTGCACTTGCTTATCAAGAGTCACACTGGAACCCAGTCGCACGCTCACCAACCGGTGTTCGTGGCATGATGATGCTGACACTGCCGACAGCGAAGAGCGTTGGTGTGACCAACCGTCTCGACCCTAAACAGTCGGTACAAGGTGGTGTTGAATACCTGCGTCGTATCGTGAACCGAGTACCAGATTCAATCACGCAACACGAAAAGATCTGGTTTGCGCTTGCTTCATACAACGTCGGTTACGGACACATGATGGACGCACGCCGCTTAACCAAAGCACAAGGCGGAGATCCTGATGCTTGGGGTGATGTAAAAGACAGGCTACCTCTACTAAGACAGAAGAAATACTACAGCCAAACTCGCTATGGTTATGCTCGTGGTGATGAAGCAAGAAACTACGTAGAGAACATTCGCCGTTATTACCAAAGCATCATCGGCCATGTTAATAAACGTAATAAAGAACAAGAAGAGAGTCTGGAAGGATTGATCGTTATTCCACCTTTAGAGACTTCTGGGGCTGAATCTAGCATCAGCGCTGCAGAATCAACAGTTAGCGGTTCTGAGTCTTCGAAATAGAAACCAAAAGAGCAATACCTTCCAGTATTGCTCTTTTTTATTGCGCTTGCTATCGCTTACACAAAGGAGTGGTGTGGATAAAAGGCAGTGTCATATTACAGTAACAATCGCACCTTATAACGACACACCACAATCAAGATTATCGTTCTGTTGCACTTGGCCATTGGCCGAAGTTAAAGGCTTAAGAATAGAGTTGCTCTTCTAAGTCAGCCTCTGCGCGACAGAACAAACAGACGAATCACACTATAATTAAATCGTTAGTCCAAACGACACAGTCAGACGACCAATAGGAAATCATTGAAATGATGAAGAAACTGAAATCGAAACGCCTTGATAAGACAGTTGCTGCAAACCGTCGTAAGCGTATGCTTTCAAATAATAAGAAGAAGATCATTTGGCGCAACCGTGCTTTCATGCAGATGCTTGCCGAGTAAACACTAAGGCCAATAAATTTGTCTGGCACTCTAACGATGAGAGTGCCTTAGACTCACTGCTATTTCTTTTTACGAGCCTTATCAGCTACAAGCTGCTGCTCTTCCAATAACCGCTCTTGCTTTCGCTTCTCTTTTATCTCTTTTCGACGACGCTTAAAAAACGCCTGTAGTTGCTCGCGACACTCATCTTCTAATAACCCGTGTTCAACATCGGCATAATGGTAAGAAGCTTGGCTTTCAAACAAATTCAACACCGTCCCTGCCGCACCTGCTTTTAGATCTGGCGCGCCAAAAACAATACGCTTCACTCGGCTATGTAACAAAGCACCCGCACACATAGGGCATGGCTCAAGTGTGACATACAAGGTGGTATCAAGCAGTCGATAATTTTCCAGAACCTGCCCCGCTTTGCGCAAAGTTTCCACTTCAGCATGCGCTGTTGCGTCATGGCTACCAATCGAACGGTTCCACCCTTCAGAGATAATCTCACCATCTTTTACCAGCACGGCACCAACAGGTACCTCTCCCTCACTCTCCGCTTTTTTGGCCACTTCAATGGCACATCGCATAAAGATTTCATCTTGAGGGGTGAATTGATGGTCTGACAAAGGGGACTCCAAAAAGCAAACAATAGAAATAGAAATAAAAAAGGTATGCGGTGAAGCATACCTAATCTTAGTGATGATGGACAACAAAGAGATGCCCATCAATAACCATGGACTGGATGATTCGCTGCCAGTCTAGCTTTCGGCTTCAACCAAATCATTGACGATTTGCGTCGCTTTCACGCTCACAATACGATTGTTCTCAACCGAGATAATCTCAAACTGCCACTGCTGACACTCAACGATCTCTCCCGTATCAGGCAAGCGACCTAGCAGCCACGTGATGAGTCCGTTTAGAGTTTGGAAGCCCTCGCTTTCACCTTCTAACTCTGAAAGCTCCAAGTGGTTTTTCAGTTCGCTGATCGGGATTAATCCATCCACCAGCAAACCATCTGGCAAAGACTCAGTCCAAAGGTCGTTCGGGTTGTTTGATAACTCTCCGGCAATCGCTTCTAGAATATCGTAATGAGTCACAAGGCCTTGAACATCACCATACTCATCAACAATGAATGCCATCTCTGTACCCGACTCTTTAAAGTAGCTAAGTAAGCGCAGTGCCTTCATCGATTCTGGTACATAGATCGGCGATTTAGACAGCCCCATGATCACTTGAATACTCAGATTACCCGCCTGATTCAATAAAGCCTTGGCAGATACTGTGCCCACCACCTTATTTAGATGGTCTTGGCACAGAGGGAATACGCTGTGCTTTGATGAGCGGAGCTGCTTCAAGATATTCTCAACAGGTTGGTCGACATCCAGAAAATCGATGTCTCGACGCGGCGTCATCAACGAGCTCACCAAGCGGTCATCAAGCTGCAAGATATTACGAATCATCTCTTGCTCGCCACGCTCAATCACACCTGAGTCAGAGCCCTCTTTAACAAGCGCATGAATATCATCTTCAGTCACACTGTCTTCTTCGCCACCTCGGCCCATCAACTTAAGAATACCTTCCGTTGAAGCTGACAAAGCAAAAACAAACGGCGTCGCGATTTTAGATAACCAATAGATTGGCATAGCGACTAATACGGCAATAGTTTCCGCTTGAGACTGAGCAAAACGTTTTGGTACGAGTTCACCAACAACAATGGCAAAGTAAGTAATACCGACAACGACGACCGCTGTAGACAGGACATTCGCTTGCGTTGCATCCATGCCCCACTGTTCAAGTTGAACGGCTAATGGTGCAGATAGCGTCGCCTCGCCCACGATACCGCTGAGCAGGCCTATGACGGTAATACCGATTTGAATCGTTGAGAGGAAGCGAGTGGGATTTTCTTTAAGCTCAAGTGCGATCTGAGCAGAACGGTGCTTTTCGGCCAAGCGTTTCAGCCGACTATTTTTTGCTGCTACCAATGCAATCTCAGACATGGCAAACAGACCATTTAAAACAATTAACCCTACCAGAAGCAGAATTTTCATGATGTTTTGGATTTCCTAATTTTACCGGCCAACAATTAGCCGTAATCCGGAGTATAAGCTGAGTAGCCTGCTTTTTGATATAAAAACTTTTGGATATAAAAATCATCGAAAAAGAGAGCGAAAAAGTAACAAAAAAGCCCGCACATTTCGGTGCGGGCTTAGTAATGAATAAAGCTTAATTTTGCTTAGTTCAATCTTACATTGTGTAAGTGTAAGGTGCTTGGATACCTAGTGGGATACCAAGAGCCCAGTAAGCTAGCAAGAAGATAGACCAACCGATTAGCATTGCAATCGAGAATGGCATCATTAGAGAAGCTAGAGTACCGATACCTGTAGACTTAACGTAGCGTTGGCAGTAAACAACAACCAGTGGGAAGAACACCATTAGTGGAGAGATGATGTTAGACACCGAGTCACCAACACGGTAAGCCGCTTGAGATAGCTCAGGAGAGATACCCACAACCATTAGCATTGGAACTAGGATTGGACCGATAAGTGCCCACTTAGCCGATGCTGAACCAACAAGAAGGTTAACTGAAGCCGTTAGTAGAATCATACCAACGATTGTCGCTTCACCAGGAAGGTCCATCGCTTTCAGGCCTTCAGCACCGTAAAGTGCCAGCATAGTACCAATGTTTGATTGACCGAATGCCGATAGGAACTGTGCACAGAAGAACGACATTACAATGTACGCGCCCATCGTAGCCATTGTCTCAGACATCGCCTTGATTACGTCATTGCTGTTCTTAAAAGTACCCGCTACACGGCCGTAAACGATACCTGGGATGATGAACAGGATGAAGATCAGAGGAACGATAGACTTCATAACTGGTGCAGAGAATGCTGTTAGCTCGCCTTCAGGAGAACGCAGTGCAGAGTTCTCAGGGATTAGAGCCGCAACAAGCAGACCAATACCAGCAACCATTGCCCAACCTGCGTATTTGAATGCTTTTGATTCGATTGCAGTGAACGTACCTAGATCAGGTGCTTCTTCAGCATCTTCATCAACTGGCGTGTTCGCTAGGCGAGGTTCGATGATCTTCTCAGTTACGTACCAACCGATAGCAACAATAAGAACTGAAGATAGGCCAGTAAAGAAGATGTTCGCTAGAGGGTTAATCACGTATTCAGGGTCAAGAACGTTTGCCGCTGTTTGCGTGAAGCCAGCTAGTAGCGGGTCGATACCTGAAGGAATGAAGTTCGCAGAGAAACCACCAGATACACCAGCAAATGCTGCTGCAATACCCGCTAGAGGGTGACGACCCGCAGCGTGGAAGATGATACCGCCAAGAGGGATTACTAGAACGTAACCTGCATCAGCTGCTGTGTGAGACACGATAGCAACCAAGATTAGCATTGGCGTAAGTAGCTTAGCTGGCGTGAAGTTCAGCATCTTCTTAAGGCCAGTCGTAATGAAGCCTGAAGAGTCTGCAACGCCAACACCTAGCATAGCAACAAGTACGATGCCTAGTGGTGCGAAGCCAGTGAACGTAGTAACCATATTCGCTAGGAAGCTAGCAAGCGCTTCACCAGTCAGTAGGTTATTTACTTCTAGAGCAGCACCCGTTTGAGGGTTGATTAGATCGAATGAAAGATTCGACAAAAGTGCAGATGCTACCCATACGATAACTAGAGCCCAGAAGAACAGGATTGCTGGATCTGGAATTTTGTTGCCGGCGCGTTCAATGAAGTTTAGAAAGCGATCCATTCCACTGATCTTGTCAGTCGATGGTGCTTTTTTTACGGCTTGGTTACTCATTGTAACTCCATATGTGATGTTGTTTGTTTAGGCCTAATATAAGTTTTTACCACGGCCTATTGGTGCAACACATATTCTATTAAAAGCCCCCATAAAAAGCACAAGATTCCACCTTAAATTCCATAAATGGAGACATATTTTGCAAAAATACCATACAACTACAACAATATAAAAACACAAAAAACACCATTCCATATACATAGATTTAACCAGTAATTAAACAATGTCCGAGGAGTGAAAATTGTCAGTAAAAGGAGTGGCGTAAGCCTTGGCATGCAGTAAACGTTTGCTTAGGGATCAGTCAAACTCACTGTATTTGGAGAGCATAGTTTCGAGGTAAATACTTTGCGTACGGTTCATACGATCTTGCCATGCAATTGTGACAATAATGTTTTTGAGGGCGCCAGATAAGGCTCCGCTCGCATTAGTGACTTCACATGTCATCGAATATGCAGAACCTGATAAACCGGATAACGGATCTGAACTCGCGATGTTGAGACAGTAACTCGACTGATTTAGTTCCTCAAAGGGAATAAGCCCTACCGCCCCACTAACATTGAGCGCGCGAGTTCGATAATACTCCATCTGCCTTTCTGCAAAATGCAAAGCTTCGACACTCTGGAGCGCATGATCCGACTTTTGTTCCGCATACACCTGTAATTTAACCAGCCCTAACGACGCAACGCCAATCAGCAGAAAAGAGATAAGTACCTCTAGTAAACTGAAGCCAGAATTATTAGAAATCATTCCACGAACCTCGCTGCCATTGGTACGTTGAAGGCGGGTCACTTGGGTTCGAATCCGCACGAAAATCCATGTCCATATCTCCCACAATGGTCGTCACTCCCGAGGGAG
The DNA here is from genome assembly GCF_022398115.1 of Vibrio sp. Isolate22. Taxonomy (NCBI): domain Bacteria; kingdom Pseudomonadati; phylum Pseudomonadota; class Gammaproteobacteria; order Vibrionales; family Vibrionaceae; genus Vibrio; species Vibrio sp. Isolate22. The sequence goes on from NZ_JAKEUW010000006.1 coordinate 53,283, forward strand.
AATCAAAGATAAGGCCACCAGAAGGTAAACCAGAGGCAAACTGAATCCCGACACTCTTTTTAATCACGCTAGCCTCATCGATGTCTTTGATAAAAGGCGCAAACACGTTGTTAGCCGCAAGCGAGTTCCAGAAGTTATCGACTCGCGTTTTCACATGGCTCTTTTGGTAATCAACCAAGTGATAAATCACCCCGTTATAGGTCATAGCGCCATTCAATGCGAGCACACCATCTTGAATCACGAGAAGTTGAGAGGGGTTATTTGCAGCTGCTACCGCCGCATTGATGTGACAGTTACCTTCAATCCACAGCCCTTTGGTTTGGCCTATCGTAAAGTGGTCCATGATCTCAGGACCACACTCTGTCGGATTCAATAGCTGAACATGCTTAAACAAGTCCGTATCTTGCGACAAGTCGAGAATGTTTTGTTCCGTTCTAGCCATGCCAAAGAAGGTGTAAAACGGATTCATATTAGGATCTGGATTAAAGTCTTTCTTAAACGGCGGTGGGTTGGTTCCTTGATAATAATCAGGGGCATAGATCGAATAGGAACTACCGGAAGTGCCTTTCGGTATCGCCGTTTTATAATCGCTGTGACAAACGCCATCGAAACCAGAAAAGGGCCCATCAGCAGTAGGATTAAGGACTTCTAACCCTAATACCTGCCCTGAATCACCGTGAGTAGCATCATATTGATAAGTAAACAGGTCAGCGAATGAGACACTGACACACTCATATTCATTACCACTGATTGGCTCTTCTTTCGCTGTTGGCTTGAGACTTAACGTACCAACTATTTCTATTGGCCCTGTCGACTGAATTGCTCCCGTGCCTAGTTGGGACCGCTCTGTTATCGTCTTATAAAGGGAGTTTGTATTCGAAGAAGATGTCACCAAATACGTACTAGAGCTAGCCGTGCTCGACAGATCGATCTGGGGCTGGTCTTGATAAGGGGAACACCAGTCAGCAAAATCTGCTGGGCGAGTACTGGCATCTTGAATGTCGGAAACACTTTTATCTAATTCAAGTAGATAAGCGTAAGTACACTCCAGTCCACCTTCCGATCGCCAATGTGCTTGCCTGCCTTGAACTTCATTTTGAGCTACTTTCATCTGATGGAAGATGCTTCGATAGGAGCCTAGCGTTACAACTAAGGCTCCAAGCAAAAGCACAGATGTAATCAACAAAGTCACTACGCCATGCTGCTTTGCATACCTCTTCATTGCCAATTCCTCTGCTTAATAGAAACAGATACCGACTTAGTCACCGCAGCAGTTGGAATTGATGCGGTTATACTGATATCCGTGAGCGTACTCTTAATTGAGTTCTGTTCTAATACCCTAGACGTAATGTTGAATTCATCGACATCCATAATGGTGTCATCAAACAGTGAATAGCAGCCAGTAACTTGTTCAAACGTGGGGATCGCCTCTGATACTGTGGTGCCCTTCTCACATATTTGCAGCTTGGTGCCGTTTTTTTGGTAAACAATATTGCGGTGGTTTTTATTGCCGCTCGAACCCTCTCTGAAATAAACAAAGCCCACCGCAACGCCACCACTCACTTGAATCGTATTGCTTGCACCAGATAACTTGATTGAGTAACCGTTTGAGCCGTTGTAACCCGCTCGTTGAATGTCTTCTTTCATCACTTGTATGGTGCTTGTTAGGTTTTGTAGCAGCAGTAACTCAATGCCTTTGTCCTTGGCTATTCTCTGCCCCGTAATAAAAACACTGCCGATAATCGAGATAGCGAAGATACCAATCACAGAGGCCACCATTAACTCAACCAATGAAGTACCTTGTTGCTTGCTGAGTCCTACCACGACAGGTTTAACACGCATCATAGTCATACTGCGCACTCGACTCACCACACACTTTTATGCGCCCAGGAGGGCTAGATAATTTAATCAATAAACGGTCGCTTGAAGATGCATTAGGAGAAAGGTAGATCGTGCCTCTGGCTGGTCTCCCCCTGACACTCTCAAAGCTAATTCTTTCCCCTGTGTAGTTGTGAGAAAACGCGACATCGCGAAATGGTTCACCCGACAACTGCAGCAAAGTTTCTCCAGTGAGATCTTCCGTCGGCTTCAACCATACCGTCCATTCGCCAGTCGATTGCACTTCATTTTTTGAGGTAGAGAAATGCACCCAGAGATCCTGATTCCTTTTCACCGATTCAGACTTAGCTTGAATTAAGAAACCATTGAGCTCCCCTGCCAACCGCTGCATCTTAACGGATTGAGTCACCGAACTAAAACTCGGGGCAGCCGTCGCTATCAGTATCGACAGTACCGATACCGTTATTAACAGCTCTAATAAAGTAAACCCGCGAGTCATTTCCCAAATTCCTATGTAATTCAGTGCGTAACCGTATTTAATCTTGCAGCGATGCTACCACCGGAGAAGAATGTACTGAGTTATGAAAGGAAACTACTCGCGATGATTCGAAAAAATATATGCAACAGCAACAACATAAGCATGAGAGGGATGACATTGATCGAGTTATTGTTGGCTGTAGTCATCGTGGGAATACTTGGGGCAATCGCCTACCCGAGTTATACCAACCATGTCATGAAGGCGCATCGTGTCACCGCGTTGGCCGACATGACCAAGATCCAATTAGAGATGGAAACCCTATATACGGGCGATTATGCATCCGCAGCCCAAGGGATTATTTCCGCCGGGACATGCAGTTTTTGCGATTCCGATTCAAGCAGATACACGCTCGCTATCTCAGCAAGCACCACCACCTATACTATTCAAGCTGAGCCGCACGCCTCACAGACTAACGATGACTGCTTAGACTCAACGACTGATATTTTGGAGTTACACCACTCTGGTATCTCAGAACCAGAAGCGTGTTGGAAATAATGAGGTAGGCCACTCAAGCCATGTGTGACCTCTTTTATCCTTTCTCCTTTATCTTTCCTCTTTTCTACAGATACAAAAAAGCCTGCTACAAGAGCAGGCTTTCTATTTTCGTCATTAAGTTAAAGTATCGATAACTTAATATTTCAATAATCTAATTACTTAGTTAGGTCATCGAAGAAGTTTTTAACGCCGCTGAAGAAACCTTCAGACTTAGGCTTGTGCTTGCTTGCCGCTTCGCCGCCACATGTCTCTTCAAACTCACGTAGAAGTTCTTTCTGACGAGAGCTTAGCTTAACTGGCGTCTCAACCACTAGCTTAACGATTAGGTCACCCACACCGCCGCCACGAACGCCTTTCACGCCTTTGCCACGCATACGGAACATACGGCCCGTTTGTGTCTCTTCTGGCACTTTAAGGTTTACACGACCATCCAGTGTTGGAACTTCAACTTCACCACCTAGAGCAGCCATAGAGAAGCTTACTGGTACTTCGCAGTAAAGATTGTTGCCGTCACGTTCGAAGATGTTGTGCTCTTTTACGTGAACTTGCACGTATAGGTCGCCAGCTGGAGCGCCTTGCTCTCCCGCTTCACCTTCGCCAGATAGACGAATACGGTCGCCAGTATCAACACCAGCAGGGATCTTAACGTTAAGTGTTTTCGTCTTCTGCTTACGGCCTTGACCGTGACAAGAGTTACATGGGTCTTTGATGATCTTGCCTTTACCGTTACAAGTAGGACAAGTCTGCTGAACTGCGAAGAAACCTTGACGCATTTGCACTTGGCCGTGGCCATGACAAGTGCCACAAGTTTGCGCAGAAGAGCCTTTCTTCGCGCCGCTACCATCACAAGTGTCACATTCAACCAGTGTTGGTACTTCAATCTCTTTAGATACACCACGAACCGCTTCTTCAAGCGTCAGTTCCATGTTGTAACGTAGGTCTGAACCACGTTGTGCACGTTGTTGACCGCCACCACGACGACCGCCGCCGAAGATGTCGCCAAATACGTCACCGAAGATATCGCCGAAGTCACCTTGACCGCCGCCGAAACCGCCGCCGCCACCCATGCCGCCTTGTTCAAAAGCTGCGTGGCCGTATTGGTCGTAAGCTGCTTTCTTTTGAGGATCGGTTAGGATCTCGTACGCTACTTTTACTTCTTTAAATTTGTCCGCTGCGCTCTCATCACCCTGGTTACGGTCCGGGTGGAATTTCATTGCTAAGCGCTTGTACGCTTTTTTAATATCGCGCTCTGATGCATCGCGGCTTACGCCTAATACTTCGTAAAAATCACGTTTTGACATATTCTAGGTCACCAAAATAATTGCTACTACCGAAAAATAACTTCAGTAGTCTGTGTATCAATCTAGATAAAAGTTCTGCCGGCTGAATCACCGAATAAAGCTATTATCTAGATCGACAAGTCTAAATACAAATTTACGGGCGTGAGAGTTACCTCTGACGCCCGTATATTTAGAAATCGAAAAACGACTTTTCTAAGCTAAAACACGTTAGTTCAAGGAGAAGGCACGGAGCTTACGGATGTAAGTGAGTACCTTCGACGTAGAAATCACGTGTTATAGCGACGAAAAATTACTTTTTGTCGTCTTTAACTTCTTCAAACTCCGCGTCTACAACGTCGTCGTCTTGCTTAGGTTGCTCACCCGCTTCAGCGCCAGCTTGCTGTGCTTGAGCTTGTTGTTGAGCGATTTCCATTAGCTTCTGAGCTGCTTGCATAAGTTCTTGAACTTTAGCGTCGATAGCTTCTTTGTCGTTACCAGACTTAACTTCTTCTAGTGCCGCGATAGCTGCTTCGATCTTCTCTTTCTCGTCTGCAGGTAGAGCTTCACCAGCTTCTTCTACTTGCTTCTTAGTACCGTGAATCATTTGGTCAGCTTGGTTACGTGCAGTTACTAGCTCTTCGAACTTCTTGTCCGCTTCTTTGTTAGCTTCTGCTTCTTGTACCATTGCTTCGATCTCTTCCTCAGACAGACCGCCTGATGCTTGGATTGTGATCTTCTGCTCTTTACCAGTCGCTTTATCTTTCGCAGATACGTTTAGGATACCGTCAGCATCTAGGTCGAAAGTTACTTCGATTTGTGGCATGCCACGTGGTGCTGGTTGGATACCTTCTAGGTTGAACTGACCAAGAGACTTGTTGTAAGTCGCTTGCTTACGCTCACCTTGTAGTACGTGGATAGTTACCGCGCTTTGGTTGTCTTCAGCTGTAGAGAACACTTGATCCGCTTTTGTTGGGATAGTTGTGTTTTTCTCGATTAGCTTAGTCATTACGCCGCCCATCGTTTCGATACCGAAAGATAGAGGAGTAACGTCTAGAAGTAGTACGTCTTTAACGTCACCAGCTAGTACACCACCTTGAACTGCAGCACCCATTGCTACTGCTTCGTCAGGGTTCACGTCTTTACGTGGCTCTTTACCGAAGAACTCAGATACTTTAGCTTGAACCATAGGCATACGAGTTTGACCACCAACTAGGATAACGTCAGTGATTTCGCCTACAGATAGGTCAGCATCCGCTAGAGCAACTTTTAGAGGCTCAAGAGAACGTTGTACTAGGTCTTCAACTAGAGACTCAAGCTTCGCACGAGTCACTTTGATGTTCATGTGCTTAGGACCAGTCGCATCAGCAGTAACGTAAGGTAAGTTTACGTCAGTTTGAGTAGTAGAAGAAAGCTCGATTTTCGCTTTCTCTGCTGCTTCTTTAACACGCTGCATTGCTAGTGGATCAGCTTTAAGGTCGATACCTTGCTCTTTCTTGAACTCATCTACTAGGTAGTTGATCATGCGGTTATCGAAATCTTCACCACCAAGGTGAGTGTCACCGTTAGTTGAAAGAACTTCGAAAGTCTTCTCGCCTTCTACTTCATCGATTTCGATGATAGAAATATCGAATGTACCACCACCAAGGTCGTATACAGCGATAGTGCGATCACCGCCTTGCTTGTCTAGACCGTAAGCTAGAGCAGCAGCAGTTGGTTCGTTGATGATACGTTTAACATCTAGACCAGCGATACGGCCAGCATCTTTAGTTGCTTGACGTTGAGCATCGTTAAAGTAAGCAGGAACAGTTACAACTGCGCCAGTTACTTCTTCGCCTAGGAAGTCTTCAGCTGTTTTCTTCATTTTCTTAAGAACTTCAGCAGATACTTGAGGAGCAGCCATTTTTTGGCCTTGCGCTTCTACCCATGCATCACCGTTGTCAGCCTTAACAATGTTGAAAGGCATGATTTCGATATCGCGTTGAACTTCTTCATCTTCAAAACGACGACCGATTAGACGCTTGATAGCGAACAGTGTGTTTTGAGGGTTAGTAACAGCTTGACGTTTTGCAGGTTGACCAACTAGCGTCTCGCCTTCTGTGTATGCGATTACTGATGCTGTTGTACGTTCGCCTTCAGCATTTTCGATTACGCGTGGTTTGTCGCCGTCAAGAACAGCAACACAAGAGTTAGTAGTACCTAAATCAATACCAATGATTTTACCCATCAGGCTATCTCCGAAATATATTCTATTAAGTTTTTGCTATACCCACTGATGTGGGGGTGGTAATTAGAGATTCAACCCTAATACACAAAATTAAAATGCAAATACAATTTGCTTTCGTATGCACCATAGATAAGGGCTCACGATACCTTTTCAAGGGTAAGAACGGATTTTTTTACATTTATTTTAATAAAAAGAATGATTAGGTAAGAATGCATATCATTAACACACCATTAAACCCGTTATTCGATTCAAAAGCCCCGTTTTACCTTGTGTGGATAACACCTGGTGCTGCTTGTACAAGCCTTATGGCTAACCATCAAGGCTAAAAAAAAATTCAACGCAACCATGCTTGTGCCCACGGCACTGCAAACAAGGTTTACATTTATCACCCAATAAAAAACGGAGCCACTTGGGCTCCGTTTTCAATCAAGGCTTTCTACATAGACATTGTCTATAGAAGGAAGAACTTTTAATTAAGCTTCTGCTTTCTTCAGTTCAACTTCTTCGTCTGCTTCAACACCGATTTCGTTTTCAGATTTAGCAACGATAGTGTTTACCGCTGTGTCACCCACTACGTTTGAAGAAGTACAGAACATGTCACAGATACGGTCAACAGCAGCAACGATAGCTAGACCTTCTGGTGGTAGACCTAGTTGGTGCAATAGAACACCTACCATTACTACACCGCCACCTGGAACACCACCAGCACCGATAGACAGTAGCAGAATAGTTAGACCTAGAGTGAAGATATCAGCAGTGTTGATTGGCTGACCAAATGCATTTGCTACGAACATAGTTGCTAGTGCGATGTAGATAGATACACCAGACATGTTCATTGTTGCACCTAGTGGTACACCGAAGCCCGCTACTGACTTAGATACGTTTAGCTTGTCAGTAAGAGTGCGCATTGTTACTGGGATTGTCGCGTTCGAACTTGCAGTAGATAGTGAGAATAGAACTTGCTCACGAGTTGCACGTAGGAACTGCTTTGGAGAAATACCAGTGAATGAACCCACCATCATTGGGTAGAAGAAGAAGATCCAGAACACAAGCATTGCAACAACAAGCGCTACGTAGCCAGCTACTGACATTAGCGTGTTTGCATCCAGTGTTGCACCTAGTTGAATCATCAGAGCGAATACACCGTATGGCGCTAGGCTCATTACTAGGCCGATAAGCTTCATCATGATTTCGTTAGCCATCTTGAATGTCTTGATAGCTGGGCCACCACGAGAATCAAGCGCTTGAATTGCAAGACCAGTTAGAATCGCCATGAAGATGATTTGTAGCATGTCGCCGCTTGCGAATGCTTGTACTGGGTTGCTAGGAACGATGTTCACAACAAGAGAGAAGATGTCAGGTGTTTCTGTTGTTGTAAGTGCAATCGTCTCAGAAACCGTACCTGCTAGGTTTGCACCCGCACCAGGTTGGAAGATAAGACCAATCGTTAGAGCAGCAGAGATCGCGATGATGGTGTTAATAATGTAAAGACCAAAGGTTTTACCACCAAGACGACCAAATGAACGGATATCTTTTAGTTCAACGATACCGCAAACAATAGATACATATACAAGAGGCACTACCAGCAACTTGATAAGTGATACGAACATACCACCAGCGCCTTCTGCAGCACCAAGTAGGTATGTGTCAAAAATAGCGATTCCGCTGAATAGGTACTGAATAGCAGTACCAATAATCAGGCCGACAAACAGGCCTACAAAAATCTTACTTGAGAGCGATTTATCCATCGTTCTTCTCCAGTCTGTTGTGTTTAAAATTTGTACTTTTATAGTTGTATATGCGAGTAATATCGCTATATGGCAGTGGATTTTACATACAAAGATAACAATTAAAGGCATTTGTTTACAAAAATATCACAAGTGTGACATCAAAACATTTTCTCATTAACAACAAGTTTCATAACACAAAACTCTAAACCGCTGTTCCGTATGGAATAAAAAGAACGACATCCTTAATGCACTTTGACGGACTATTTACGCGGATTCTCAAGTAACAGGCACAAAAAAAGAGAGGCATAAACCTCTCTTCTTATTTCACATCAACTAGTGAATTATGTTGTAACTGCAGCTCGCTTGATCAGTAAAAGGTCGAACCTTTCACTTAGCAAGCACCACTCAATTACTTAGCAACCATTACCATTGCAGGACGAACTACACGACCGTTTAGCTCGTAGCCTTTTTGCATCACGAACATAACTGTGTTTGATTCGTGATCTGGGCTTTCTTGGATAGACATCGCTTGGTGGAATTCAGGGTTGAACGCTTCACCTTCAGGGTTGATCTCTTTAAGACCGAACTTAGCAACTGTGTCTACGAATGTTTTGTGTGTTAGCTCAACACCTTCGTATAGTGGCTTAACCACTTCGTTTTCAGCGTCTGCAGCTTGCATTGCACGCTCAAGGTTGTCGATAACAGGCAGTAGGCCTTCAGCAAACTTGTTCAAAGCGAATTTACGCGCTTTATCAATTTCTTGCTCGCTACGGCGACGCATGTTTTCAACTTCAGCTTTAGCGCGAAGAACAGAGTCTTGCTGCTCTTTCACTTTAGTTTCGCTAGCTAGCAATGCCGCTTCTAGTTGAGCAATCTTTGCTTCCTGCTCATCAGCAGCGTCTGCGTTCAGTTCAGCTTCTTCAACTTTTTCTGCTTCAGCAATGATCTGATCTAGTTCTTCTTCGGTTACTTTGTTTTCTTCGTTGCTCATGATATCTCCAGAATTCGTTTCCAATGCAAGTGACAGGCAGGTTTGCGCCTCAAATTGATATAAAACACTCGCATAGACGTTCAACTTGCCTTTATTATGGGGATGAAGAATTTTGATTCAAGCCTAATTCGTTTGGAAACCTTATGAAAAAGCCATTTGAAGTGATCGCCATTATTGGTAAACCTCGAGATCAGCAAGCAATTCAGACTCATAGAGAACTCTATCAGTGGTTGAGCGCTGAGGGTTATCAAGTGTTTGTTGATGACAGACTCGCCAGTATTTTAGACGACATCCCAAAAGAACATTTTTCTAGCCTGGTCGACTTAGGTAAACGCGCCGATCTCGCCATTGTTGTCGGTGGTGACGGAAACATGCTCGGCGCCGCTCGAATCTTGTCTCGTTTCGATATTTCAGTAATCGGCGTGAACCGAGGAAACCTTGGCTTCCTGACCGATCTCAACCCAGAAAACTTCCAGAGCGCACTGACCGATGTTCTCAAAGGCGAGTTCATGGAAGAAGAACGCTTCCTGCTTGAAACAGAGATCCACCGCCATGGCCAAATAAAAAGCCATAATGCAGCACTTAACGAAGCGGTACTTCACCCCGGCCAAGTCGCGCACATGATCGAGTTTGAAGTGTACATCGACGACAGCTTCGCCTTTTCGCAGCGTTCTGATGGTTTGATCGTGTCGACACCAACAGGTTCTACTGCCTACTCGCTTTCTGGCGGCGGCCCAATTTTGTCATCAAGCTTGAATGCCATCTCTTTGGTACCGATGTTCCCGCACACGCTTTCAAGCCGACCACTTGTTGTCGATGGGAAACGTCACATTAAACTGATCGTATCGCCTGATAACCGCGGCACTCAAGAAGTCAGTTGCGATGGTCAAATCTCGCTACCTGTATCTCCAGGCGACGAGATCCACATCTACCAAAGCCCGAACGTTCTTAAACTGATCCACCCAAAAGACTACAACTACTACCATGTCCTACGTAACAAACTGGGCTGGTCGAGTAAGCTGTTCTAACTAAGCAGCACTAGCAACAACCGAAAATTTCAGAGGCTGACGATATTCGTTAGCCTTTTTTTATTACCTGTATAACGCCCGCCAACTCTGCCTTCACGCCAATCCCAAAGATCGTCATTCCCAAGAAGGAGGAACGACTGAGTTGGGAATCTATAGTGGTTTCAGTGATCTACAGACAAGTACAATTCTGAGAGCTATCACAAAAAATTTTCACCTGTCGACTTTACTGTATAAAGAAACAGTATATACTGAGCTTATATACAGTATTGTTCAGTTACACAGGTAAATAAAAATGCTGGCTCATTTAAGTGTTAATAATTTCGCTATTGTTAAGTCTTTACAGCTAGAACTTTCTAAAGGCATGACAACAATCACCGGGGAAACTGGTGCGGGTAAATCTATCGCAATCGATGCTTTGGGTTTGTGTCTTGGAGGGAGATCTGATGCAGGAATGGTTAGACAAGGTGAAGAAAAAACCGAAGTCAGTGCTGCTTTTTTACTTGAGAACAATCTGCACGCAACCCGCTGGTTAGAAGATAACGAACTTCTAGATGGCACCGAATGTATCCTACGCAGAACCATCTCTAAAGAAGGTCGCTCTCGCGCATTCATTAACGGTAGTCCAGTTCCTCTTTCACAATTGAAATCACTAGGACAACTACTGATCAACATTCATGGCCAGCACGCACATCACCAGCTGATGAAAAGCGACTACCAAATGGCAATACTTGACCAATACGCGGGCCATTTAAACCTATTGAAATCGACACGTAACGCTTATCAAACTTGGCGTCAAGCAGACAACCACCTAAAAGAGTTACGTGAAAACAGCCAACAAAACCAAGCTCAAAAACAGCTTCTTGAATACCAAATCAAAGAGTTAAACGAGTTATCTATTGAGGAGGAAGAATATGAAGAGCTCGAACAAGAGCATAAGCGCCTCGCCAATAGCGGAGAATTGGCCTCAACCTGCCAGCAAGCTATCGAGCTTATTTACGAAGGTGAAGAAGTTAATGCGCTTGGTATTCTGCAATCAGCCAATCACTCCCTAATTCAACTAGCAGAATTAGACGAGCGACTTGCTGAGCTGCCAAATATGCTGTCTGAAGCCATTATTCAGATTGAAGAGACCAACAGCGAGCTAAGAACTTACCTTGATAGCATCGATGTCGACCCAGGTCGCATGGCTTACGTTGAGGAGCGCTTCTCTAAAGTGATGTCGATGGCACGTAAACACCACGTATTGCCTGAAGAGCTGTATAAACACCACCAAGACTTACTACAACAAGTTGAAGCGTTGGATTGCTCTGATGAGAAGCTTGAAGAGTTAGCGAATGACGTTGAAAACCAATACCAATCATTCGTAGCAAAATCTGAGAAGCTGCATAAATCTCGTGTTCGTTACGCGAAAGAGCTAAACAAGCTGATCACTCAAAGCATGCACGAACTAAGCATGGAAAAAGCGCAGTTTACGATTGAAGTAAACAACACCAACACTCACCCATTACCATTGGGTATGGATAACGTGACCTTTATTGTGTCTACCAACCCAGGCCAGCCGATGCAACCAATCGCTAAAGTGGCGTCTGGTGGTGAGCTATCACGTATTTCATTAGCGATTCAGGTGATAACCGCGCAAAAAGTCGATACACCAAGTCTGATTTTCGATGAAGTGGATGTGGGTATCAGTGGCCCAATCGCTGCTGTAGTCGGCAAGATGCTGCGTAAACTGGGCGAATCTACGCAGGTCATGTGTGTGACTCACCTACCTCAGGTTGCAGGTTGCGGTCACCAACAGCTGTTTGTGGCAAAGAACACGAAATCAGGTAAAACTGAAACTCAAATGCACACACTTGATGAGCAACAACGCGTTTCAGAGCTGGCTCGACTGCTTGGTGGCAGCCAAATCACCGAGTCGACCCTTGCCAACGCAAAAGAGTTATTAGTCGCCGCTTAGATTAAATCTTCAGCAACTTTCTGATAATTTACCGAAAAATATTGGCAATTTTGCAACTAAATTCAAAATTGCCAGTCATAACAAGCTCAAAGCGCAAGGAGCTTTTTACTTCTTGCTGGAGCTTGTTTATTATCAGGCAGTATTTTAGCGAAGAAAGATCTCAAACTATGCGAATTAAAAAGTGGTTAGTTGCAGTTCCACTTGCACTAACAATGTTGACCGGTTGCTCTCTACTAGAGAAGTTGGTTTATCGAATTGACATCAATCAGGGTAACTATGTTGAACAAGAAGCTGTCGACCAGCTCAAGTTTGGCATGACAAAAACACAAGTTCGTTACGTTATGGGCTCACCTATGCTTATCGAAAATGGCTACCCAGATACGTGGTACTACATTTACCACCACCAAAAAGGTCACGAAGACCCGATTCAGAAAAACCTCGTCGTGAACTTTGATGCTACTGGTACCCTAGTTACGATCAACGGTGATTTTGAAGCCAGTGATGAGTTCTTCGAAAGCCTTCGCTAGCTTTCAGTAGACAAGCTCTCAATCAAGAATCTTAAAAGCCTGCTCAATGAGCAGGCTTTTTAATATTTGCTTACAAATTAACCCACCGAATCTCACTCACAGACGCAAAAAAGCTCGCCAATGTGGCGAGCTCTCTATTAATTCAATCCATTTTTCGCAGCTATTTAGCAGCAGCGGCTTTTGCTTGTTCGGCACGTTTACGGCGAATCTCTTTTGGATCAGCCAGCAGTGCTCGATAAATTTCGATACGGTCTTTATCACGAACCGTTGCATCTAACTTCACGTTACGGCTGAACACGCCAACCTTGTTTTTCGCTAAGTCGATCTCTGGATACAGTTCCAAAACACCAGACTGCGCAATAATCTCTTCAACGGTTGCGTTCTTGTTCACAACCAAAGTAAACACACGCTGCTCATGCGGAAGTGCAAACACAACTTCTACGTGGATCATATCTGATTCAATAGTCATGGTTTAGTAAACCTGTTTAGCTCGTTGAGTAAATGCGCTCACCATGTTGGTTGTTAGCTCATTGAAAATCTTACCAAATGCCATTTCAATCATTCGGCTAGAGAATTCAAACTCTAACTTAAGCTCGACCTTACAGGCCTGATCATCCAACGGGGTAAAATACCAACCGCCCTGCAGTTTCTTGAACGGGCCGTCCACCAACTCCATCAAGATCTCAGCGCCATCCGCTAAGCGGTTAGACGTTGTAAATGTTTTACTAATACCGGCTTTAGAGACATCAACCGAAGCCACCATAGCGGAATCTGAAGATTCGATCACACGAGAACCAGAACACCCTGGCAAAAACTCAGGATAACGAGCAACATCATTGACCAAGCTAAACATCTGGTCGGCACTAAATGAAACTAATGCTGAACGAGTAACCTTTGGCATATAGACTCCTGTTAAAGACGGCGTTACATTAACACAAACTGCAATTTTAATTGTATTGGGCCAGAGCGCAAATAAAAAGGATTCCCCAACTAGGGCGCAATCCGTATAATGAGGCCATTATGGCAAAGAATAAATCAAAATCAAAAGCCGGTAGCAATACCATTGCGCTTAATAAGAAAGCTCGCCACGAATATTTCATCGATGATGAGATAGAAGCGGGGCTTGAGCTACAAGGCTGGGAAGTAAAATCCCTACGTGAAGGCAAAACGAATATCGCAGAAAGCTACGTCTACATCCGTGATGGCGAAGCATTCATTAGTGGTATGACGATCACTCCGCTTACTCAAGCGAGTACTCATATCGTGGCGAACCCAACACGTGTCCGTAAACTCCTAATGTCGAGAAAAGAGCTCGATAACCTATTCGGTCGTATTAACCGAGAAGGCATGACACTTGTCGCAACCGCACTTTACTGGTCTCGCTCTTGGGCGAAGATTAAGATCGGCGTAGCGAAGGGTAAAAAGCTGCACGATAAACGTACTGATATGAAAGAAAAAGATTGGGCGAGAGATAAAGCACGAATTATGAAGAGTAATTTGCGCTAATTTTAAGCACTTAAACGCACAGTGCTAGACAGGGTAAGCTTTTCTGGTACTATGCAAGAACACTTGGGGCTGATTTAGGATTCGACAGGAATTTTGAAGTCTGAGGTGCATGCCGTGGGGCGGTTGGCCACGTAAAAAGCCGCAAAAAAATAGTCGCAAACGACGAAAACTACGCACTAGCAGCTTAATAACCTGCTCAGAGCTCTCTTGCCCTAGCTTCCGCTCGTAAGACGGGGACCAACAAGAGATCAAACCCAAACAAGCTAGCGTGGCTTCTCCCACCTGAGAGGAAAAGCGCGAATTATAATTCAGGTTAGCCTTTAACTAGCGTGTCGGTTCGCAGGTTGCTGGTGAATTTAAAGATCGACTAAGCATGTAGTACCAATGATGAATAGTTTTTGGACGCGGGTTCGACTCTACCATCAAGTCTTAATTTTAGTGTTTTTTATGAAAAACCTTACAGAGTAAGGGTTCAACGGCAGTTTTTCTGTTAAACGTATTTTTCATAAATCTTGCATAAATTCTTCGTTATGATTATATTATTCATAACTTTAGTAAACGAATAAGTCGTTTTATGAACCTCAGATTCATAAAATGCACCGTATAGATTGCGAATCGATTTATACACAACGGGGGTGATTTAGGATTCGACAGGAATTTTGAAGTCTGAGGTGCATGCCGTGGGGCGGTTGGCCACGTTAAAAGCCGCAAAAAAATAGTCGCAAACGACGAAAACTACGCACTAGCAGCTTAATAACCTGCTGAGAGCCTCTTTGCCCTAGCTTCCGCTTGTAAGACGGGGAACAACAAAGAGTCAAACCCAAACTAGCTAGATCGGATTCTCCCGCCTGAGAGATGAAGTTCGAAATTTAATTCAGGATAGTCATTTACTAGCGTGTCGGTTCGCAGGTACTTGGTGAATTTAAAGATCGACTAAGCATGTAGTACCAATGATGAATGATTTTTGGACGGGGGTTCAACTCCCCCCACCTCCACATTCGAGAAGCCGTATATTCAATGAATATACGGCTTTTCTTTTATCTAGAACCTTCGTTTTCTAAACCTTTAGTCACTTATAGAAAACACCACTCAATCATTACACCTCAAATCAGCTCCCCTTATTGTGCAACTTATTGCTTACCAAGATTATGGTAATATGAACTTAACTGATATTATTAGTAAAAGTTGTCAGGGCATCTTCAACAAAAGAGTGAAGCAAGGCATTACCCAGCCTCTACTCTAAGGAAACACGCATAAGCCTTATTTGGCTTGGAATGTGAGAATAACGTTTGCTGTCGGAAACCCGCTTAGTAAAGCTTCCAATCCTGCTGGTCTACCTGTCAATCCCACCGTGAAATCCGACATTAAAAGTTAACTTAAGTGCATGTTTTATATGAAATTTATTGGTATCAGGTTCATTTCGCACACTGCGAAATGAGCGTCTAACTCGAAAAAGGGCAGATTTGAGCTAGTCGGAGTTAGCTAGCTCGTGTGATTACCGAGCCAAGTGTGGGTGAGATATTGCATGTGTAGGTAGGCTTTAATTTGCACAATCCAAGAGCCGCCTCTTTTGCTCTCTTGGATTGAAAAGTATAGAGGTGTGCTGCCATCATTGATATTCAGAATGGTGCTTTTTACGCCTGACTAACTATCCTCAGTAAATAGCGCAACATAATCAATTAGATGGAGGTTGCGCTTTATTTCTTTCAAGTCTTTATATGCCCATTCTTTCTTAGCGATGGATATTGGGCGGCCAGTATCAATGGTCTGTTCCTCAATTAGTCTAGATGAGTGTTCAACATGCACAAATTCAAATCTTCCAAACGGAGTAGAGTACCAGCCAGAGGCTCCAGTCGTTGCAAGAATCATAATCATTGGAATCTGCGATATAACACCCCATCTAGATAGAGCATCTTCGAACGAAATATAACAATCGAATGAGGCTCTTAAAGCCAGTATCAAATGCTCGAATTCATCAGGTGATTTGATATGACCATAGACGAACAATTCATTATCAATGCTTATTAGATAAGGGCTTCTCTGTAAGATTTTGTCTAGATCGTCTGATTGGTAAATGGTACAAATTTCTTCTTTGTTGTAGAAGAATTTACCGTCTCTACGGTAGCGCATTTCTAAAACCATTTTCATACTGTTTTATCCTAACAAACTAATTACCATTGCTTAAGGCAGTAAGATGCTCTGCTGCTTGTTTTAAGGCAGCTAATTCCCCAGATGCAATGAAGCTCAACGGAGTTTTACCTTCAAAAAACGAGCTATGGTTCTTCATAGTCATAAATCCATACACATTACTTTGATTGTTGAGCAAGGTCCGAAGCGCTGCATGGATATTAAGGATGTAACTTATTCTAACTAACTGTTCTGATGAAACTTTACATGAATGTACTTGAGCCAGTTCAGCGCCTGAAATGTTTAAGATTAAAAATGCTTGAGAGTCGTTGACCCCCCATCTCTTTAGTATTTCTAGAGAAGTATTTAACCCTTTTAGGGATGTTTTTAAGGCTGGACTTGACAACGTGTTAACCCTAAGAGGACTCTTTAGTTGATCATATGTCTACGTCGTTGGTTTGTCAAAATGTTCTTAAAAATCATTATATTACCACAAATTCAATGCTTGACATTGCAATGGTTTAGATACTAGTTTTAGTGAAGAGTTATAAAAAGGCTGTAAACAATGAGGCTGCAATATTTATCTGACCTTCACCTTGAGATAGCCCCGATGGATGTGCCGATAACGGATGCTGATGTTGTTGTACTAGCGGGGGACATACACCGTGATGGTAAGAAGGCTATAGATTGGGCTTCAAACTTTCCCCAAGATGTTATTTACGTGCTTGGAAACCACGAGTTCTATTCAGGAGATAGTATCGTTGAACTGCCCGATAAGCTAAGAGACTACTCGATGAAGTACGAGAATGTTCATGTCCTAGACAATGACTCCATGATAATTGACGGTGTCTCTTTTCATGGGTGCACGTTATGGACTGACTATGAGCTATATGGTAATCCAGAGTTAGCTTTTTACTATGCTAGAGAGGCTATTTCTGATTATCGAGTGATTAACTTCAATAGAGTACAAGTGTTTACGCCAGAATTGGCAGCAGCACTGCATAAACAGTCAATTGAATGGCTTGAGAGTGCGATTATGTCTTCTCGCTCTCGGAAGAATGTTGTCATCACTCATCATCTTCCCACACCAAAAGCAATTCAAAAACGATTTGAGGATAGTGAACTAAACCCGGCCTTTGCTTCAGATTGCTCTCGGCTCTTTCACTTAAATATTTCAACGTGGATTTTTGGTCATAATCATAGCTGTCAACAGTTAGAAATCGGTGGGATAGATTTCTTTTCAAATCAACGTGGTTATCATGGTTATGAGAAAGTCACCAACTTCACTGCGCACAAGATCATAGATATTTCGTAAGCTATAATTTTCCTTCAATAACTCGAAGAAAGTAAGTTGAAAGGCCGCTTCGGAACTGACGAGTTGAGGTGGTAGCGTTCTTATAAGCTCGTCCTTTTGAATCTAGTTCCATCACATCGCAACGTCCCCAATGAGAAGCTGACTTACTGTAATCAAGCTCACCTAGGATTTTACCAGCTCTCTGCAATTTAGTGGTAGACGCTCTGTCGTTTAGCAGTTGGTGGATGGTTAGACCTAGTGCTTGCCACACTTGAGGCGATAAATGGTAGCCCGAACGATTGTTGGCAAATTCAAGTTTTAGCGGTTCAAGCCACGCTTTCAAAAAGGCCGATATTTTACTTAGATAGTTATCAGATAGTGTTGACGAAATCTTAGAGCCATCAGCCAACGCTACGTCTTTGGTCATTTTACTGTATTCCTGAGTCCCTATACCTGCTATCGCACCGACTATAAGCTTAAATAAAATGTACTGTGTGGTGATAAAGTGCCCTGAGACTTTCACATGCTTGGAGTCAAAGCTCACGCCTCCAAAACTTTTAATATTAGTATCTTCAATCAATTGATCGACATAGGGTTTCAGTGGAATCTGTTGATCTAACAATATTTGCTTCCCATCACTCAGGTGAGGGAGACTTAAAGTAGCATCAAAGGTACTACTTTTTTTGAATAGCTCGATGATGTCAGGGCTGGCTAAGCCTACCTCATCATCAAATACAACTCTAATCTCAACGTCCTCCATTGCCAAGCGCTGTCGAAGTTCACTTTTCCTATTAGCCTCTTTAACGCTCAATCTTGAGCTGAACAAAAACGTCTTTAACCCAAGGAGTTTACACACGGCAACCAAGCCCAAAACGTTGCCTACGATATACGTTTTAGAACTTTCTAAAACTAAACTCGGTGGTTCATTGGAAGTATTACTAAGGTCAGGCGTACCAAGAACAGCAAAAGTGAGCGTTAACGGTGCTATTACTGCGCCTTCTTGGACCCCTCTTACTAACTCTTCTTGAATAGATTGCACTTTATCAGCATTTTTCGAGTTAACGGCAGCTTCTGCCGCCCACTTTAACTCTGGCAACCAATTTTCTGTTGAGAAGTAGGATGCGATCTCAACCATAGGCATTGTTGTTATAAGTGTTTTGTATGTTCTTAAACTTGACGAGACCAAAAATCCATCAATTTTTCTATGAGAAAGTGTCAATTTTTTCATCCATTTAGCAATTAGCTGGAGTCTAATTTAAATTTATTTATTGATCCGACATACTTGTCGGATCAATACTATCGACTGCAAAACACGAACTTAGATTTAAGTCATTATATTGCCACAAATAAGATTATAGAGAGCTAGGTCATGACAGACACAAAATCACAGAACCTAAATGAAATCGCAGATGAAGCACTAGAAAGCTCTATTGTTGAACACTTAGTCGAGCGCTACGAAGAGCAAGAAAACAACACCTATCTAGCAAGTTCTAAGAAGCTAATGGAAACGGCTTCTGGTAGTTCTCCACATGAAATTTTGGATATTTTTAAGTCTAAAGCTCAATACTATTCAGGTGTAAAAACGGTAACAACCACTTTGAAACACACAGTGCTTCTTGTGACGCCGCAACTGGCAAGGGATATGTTGGAGTTTTCTAGGCGAGGCGCCATAAATTCAAATAATAAGAACCGAAAACTCAGTCGTGCAAAGGTTAAAAAGTATGCAGAAGCCATGAGTAAGAGCCAATGGTGCTTAACTGGAG
This sequence comes from Vibrio sp. Isolate22, assembly GCF_022398115.1. NCBI lineage: Bacteria > Pseudomonadati > Pseudomonadota > Gammaproteobacteria > Vibrionales > Vibrionaceae > Vibrio > Vibrio sp. Isolate22. The sequence goes on from NZ_JAKEUW010000006.1 coordinate 72,582, forward strand.
AGCCAATAATTATCTCTGCTGACGGGGAAATACTAAATGGGCACCATCGACTAGAAGCGGCATTAGAGTCCAATTCTAGATTCATTGCTCCGGTAACCTACGGTGTTACCGATGTCTTATCTTTTGCACATATTGATGTTGGTAACACACGTACCAGATCTCAAGTACTAGAAATGGCAGGAGTGAAAGTGAGTGCTTCGGTGCTTTCTCGTATAGCAATGCTCTCGAAAGCATTTGATACAACGTCAAATCCTTATGCATTTCGAGGTACTCAGGGAACCTCATTTCAACCAGCTGAAATTTTGGCTTATGTTGAGGAAAATGAGGAACTTGCCTTATCGGTCGACTTTGTCGCAAAAATCGTGAAACGCCATAAACTTGAAAGCCAAGTATCTGAAGCAATCTATGCTTTTGCACACTCATTGATTAAACGACAACTAAAACAGAACCCACCCATTTCAGAGCTGCCTTTGTCACCTGAAACTTATCTCACCCGAATCATTTCCTCATTGGGGTTGGAATCGGAAGCTGATATAGAGTATCAAGTGCGCAACTATCTACAGTCATTAGTTCATGAGTCAACTTCTTATTCATTACTCTGCAAATTATCGGCGATATTCAAAGGATGGAACATGTATTTAGGCATTCCAGTAGTTGGTAATAAAGTAAGTGTTCGTCGAGTTGCTCGTTATCGAAAGGATGAAGAAGGCAATAGAATTCCAATGCAATCCGCAGGAAACATTAACGAAGCTTTCACTATCCCTTGTATGAACAAAGGGTCAACACCAAAGAGGATTTTAAAACAAGCGAACGTAAAGGTTTTAGGCAAGGAAATTCGGAAATGAGAGGGGTGTATACCGAGACTCTAGCTTGGTATCGGTTTAATAGCGCACAATCTAATTGACACATACTCTGCTAAGCTAACGAACGTTAGCCTAACTAGCGTTAGCTTAGCAAAGCAGAAATTTAATCTTGTGTTTACTGATTCATACGCAGTGTGACACTTATGGTGGTTAAGCATGACCTAGTCGTACCGGACTGTCCCTTATGCCACCAAAATCGCTTCTGGACAGAAATCATTTAGACTCGATGCCCTAAATAACCGTCGATTCATTACTTTATGTATTCTTCTCCAAGCAGTCCCTCGCTTCATATAAAGTTGATAATAAATATGCAAAAGGCAAGGCTTCCACACCTTGCCCCATCTACAACTTAAGCCGCATACCAACCGTCAGCCAACACTTCAGCCTGCTCAAGCACAAGCTTAATTGCTTCTTCTGCCGCATCAGGCGGGTATTTCCATCTACGCAGTAATCGACGTACAAGATTACGCATACGAGCACGAACACTATCCCTCTTTTGCCAATCAACCGTAGCTGACTTACGTAGTTGGTGAGTTAATTCAATAGCAAGTTTACGTAAGTTGTCATCACCAAGCTCTTTGACCGAAGATTCGTTGTCGACCAAGGCGCGATAGAAGGCAATTTCGTCGACAGAAAGGTTGAGTTTATCTAGCAACTCGCCATCTTCTTGCATCTCTTTCGCCCATTGAATCAACTCTTCGATAACTTGAGCCGTTTCAATGCTGCGGTTATGATATTTTTGAAGCGTCGACATAATACGCTCAGAATATTTCTTCTCCTGTACGACATCGTTCTTCATGCGAGATTTAACCTCATCACGAAGTAGCTTTTCTAACAGCTCTACAGCGAGATTCTTCTCCTTCATGTTCTTCACATCTTCCAAGAACTCTTCAGAAAGAAGCCCGATATTCGGTTTATCAAGACCAACCATTGTGAAAATGTCATCAACACCATCGGCTACCACAGCATTATTTAGAATTTGCTTCAATGCTGTATTGCGCTCCTCATCGGTGCGTTTCTTGTCTACCGTTGAGTGCTTGATAAAAGCTGTTTTTATCGCAGAGTAAAAGGCGATTTCGTTCTTATAACCGTGAGTTTCATCCATGGTGCTACACAGTGAATATGCTTTAGCCAAAGCCGCCATCACATCGAGGAATCGCCTCTTTCCGTCCCTGACTTGTTTTCCGTTAGCGTCAGTATGAGATAAACCTGACAAATGGTTAACTGCTCCCGGTAACAAGCGCAATGCATCCGTTTCAAAGTCAGGACGGTAGTTGAATACCTTTGTCTCAACAGGCGTTGCAAACATCCCTCTGATGATATCAACTTTCTCCATTAATACCGCAAACGCTTCTGCCGTATCGACGGTGGGTTGCCCCTTACCTTGGCTATTTGTGTAGGTTTTTAATGCATTTTTAAGCTCATTTGCGATACCAATATAATCGACAACCAAACCACCGGGCTTATCTTTAAATACTCGGTTTACACGAGCAATCGCCTGCATCAGGTTATGCCCTTTCATTGGCTTATCGATATACATAGTATGACAACAAGGCGCATCGAATCCTGTTAACCACATGTCTCGAACGATAACGAGTTGAAGCTCATCGTCAGTATCTTTGTAGCGCTTCTCGAATAGTTTTTTTGTTTTCTTATCGTGAATGTGAGGCTGCATCTTCTCTTTGTCTGATGCGGAGCCTGTCATCACAATCTTGATTGCACCTTTATCGGTATCTGGGTGATGCCACTCTGGTTTAATAGCAACAATAGCATTGTAGAGGTCGACACAGATCTCTCGGCTCATCGAGACAATCATTGCCTTGCCGGGAAATGTCGATGTTCGAGTAGTGAAGTGCTCAACCAAATCTTTTGCTACTTGTTCAATGCGAGGCTCTGCGCCTACCAGCTTTTCTAGCGTTGCCCATTCTGATTTTACTTTTTCACGATCTGCCGTTTCTTCATCTTCACCAATCTCGTCTTCAACTTTATCGTTAAGTTGCTCAATTTCATCTTGGTTAATATCAAGCTTAGCAAGACGAGATTCGTAGTAGATAGGAACCGTGGCACCATCATCAACGGCATCTTGAATATCGTAGATAGAGACATACTCGCCAAAAACACCACGCGTGTCTTTGTCATCCATTGCGATAGGCGTCCCTGTAAAGCCGATGAATGAAGCATTCGGCAGTGCGTCACGCATGTACTTGGAATAACCATAAACGTACTTGTGACCTGTTACCGTGCCGTTTTTGTCCTTCACTTCCACCATCTTTGACTTATTGCCATACTGGCTTCGGTGCGCCTCATCAGAAACGACAACGATATTACTTCGTTCAGATAGTCTAGGGTGCTCTGTCTCTTCATCTAATAAAGCGAATTTTTGAATCGTCGTGAAGATGATGCCGCCAGATTGGCGATTTAAAAGCAGATCACGTAGTGCATCACGATCATCCGCTTGTTGAGGTATTTGCTTTAGCGTCTCTTGCGCCATCCCAAAGGTGTTGTAAAGCTGACCATCTAGATCATTTCTATCCGTCACCACCACGATTGTTGGGTTATTCATGGATGCTTGCTGTAACAGTTTACTTGCGTAGCAAACCATAGATATGCTTTTGCCACTGCCTTGAGTATGCCAAACAACTCCAGCCTTACCACTGCCTTGCTTAATCTTTTCTAGTGCAGGGATAGTGCTCTCAAGGTAGTTACCTGAGGTATTGGCGGCGCGAACTGTTGCCTCAACAGCCGCTCTCACCGCATGAAACTGGTGATAACCTGCAATTTTCTTGATTATTTTGTCGTTGACGGTTTCGAAGAGTACAAAGTAACGAATGTAATCGAGCAATAAATCTTGCTTGAAGAAGCCACGAACCATGGTTTCTAATTGAAACTCCAATAACGGTCTGTCATCCTCTGTAGCAACGGTTTTCCAAGGTAAGAATCGTTCTTTATTTGCGGTTAATGAACCAACACGAGCTGTCCAACCATCACTGACGATCAACGCTTCATTGAAAACAAACAGGTCTGAAATTTCATCTTTGTAGGTTTGAAGCTGATTGAAGGCATTCCAAATATCGGCATGCTCATCGGCTGGATTTTTTAGCTCGATGACTGAGATTGGTAGTCCGTTAATGAACACAACAACATCAGGACGACGATTGCCTTTCGTGCCTGTAATGGTGAACTGATTCACGATAAGGAACTCATTGTTATCTGGCGTCGTAAAATCCATTAACTGAGCGTGAGTATGCTTTGTCTTCGATTCGCCATCTTCAACAGCAGTGTATTCAACAGGCACCCCTTCAATCACAAACTTATGGAAGGCGCGGTTGTTTTTAATAAGAACTGGCGTATCAGGGGAAGATACCGTGTTAACCACATCATTCAGTGCCTCTATCGGAAGCTCTGGATTGATAGCTTCTAACTGATTTAACAGCCGCTGCTTTAATACTACTTGATGATAATCGTCACGCTCTGGGGAGTCACCGTCAGGAGCAATGTCATAGCCATTTTTGTAAACGTAGCCTTGATCGATAAACCATTGGAGACATTGTTGTTCTAATTGCTCTTCAGTAATCATTCGCACTCCTTCATTAATTTATAGAGCAAAGCTTCAATCGACTCATCATGTTCACCCTCGGGGTACCAGATTGGAAATATATTAGCGCGAGCTAATACTTGTTTCCTTTCCAGTCGATTGTCACCAGCCTTTAATTCCAAGAAAGCATAGTGCCTAGGTAAAGAATCATGCCCCTTATCAGTAGTAAGATTTTCCATCTTCTTTATTGTGCGATCAGTATTTAAACTTGCACCGAGAAATAGCAAAGAGTCACGAAAAATAAGACGCTCAAAGAAAGTTGCGACATCACCAGCATCCTGATAAGCCAAATTATATTCATCTTGTAGTAACACACGGTCAATTACTTGATTGCATGTACCGTGAATTTTTACTAGAAGTCGTGGCTTCGTCATCAAAAGGCGAGTGACTTCAGACAAATTTCGTCCTGATTTAACTGCTCCAGCCTCAAATGACTGATTTTTATCGGCATATATTCTTTCAAGTAATGAATCAAAATTCGTCGTAATTACGTGTTTATCTTTGAAAATAAACGGCAAATAATGAATTGCACCTTCCATAGGTTTTTCATTATCAAATGTTGAGTCTAAAAGCTCATTAAAGACAGGGGGAGTCATATCATCATGAAGCAACTGAGCTGCCTTTTCATACAAACCATCATTTAATAATTGTGATAACTCTTCCTTTCCAACGTTTGATTCACCACAACATTGGTACAAAAAAGATGTCCAGCTAGGGTAACCACTAGGAATAGATAAACCGGCCCCAACAAAAGGTACTAAATTTCCTAAATTATAGGTTCGAATCAACTGCTCAAAGCGGCCTTGATTATCGTAATCTCCTAGTATTTCATTTGCTTTTACAAGCAACCCTTCTTGTTTTTCAGTCAACCAATCATTAAACGCAAGAGCGTAAGTCTCTGGTTCTAGTCCATTTAGTATTTTGCACCTTTCGAACTCTGATCCAGCGATTTCAACTATGTCACCGTCTGAATTTAGCTCTTCATCAAATAGAGGCTTTAAATAATCCATGTTCACAAACTATTTCCCCTCTAACTCGATTTCACCGGAAAGCGAGTTAGAAGACGAGCTTTCCACCGCACTATCTGTAATCCAGTCTTTAAGTGAAATACCAGCCCGATACTCAGGAGAAAAGTAAACAAAATCACCTCGATCTTTGTATACAACACCAGTTATAAACGAATTGCTATCGAAGAAACTACAACTGATTGGTTCCCCATTTTTAGTAAATAGCCCCATATCCTGTCTGCGACTTCCCCCAAATCGATTAATTTCGATGACTGGTGATTCATTGAATAAAACTGATGCTATGCGTTGCTGCTCGAAAGGCAAATAGTGAGTATTAATTTCATCTGTGGATACTACGATCAAACAATCGTCGGTAGGCGTTACAATTTCACGAGCTAAATAACCTTTGTATTTTCTAGCTTTTTCAGCCAATACAGCAGTTAGCCGCCTTTCGTAATCGGGATCTCTTAAAGGGGCTGATATTAAGCTGGTTCTGCTTTTCTGTTGTATCTGCACCTCACCATTTGGTGTGTCATTACCATTTTTAGGGCACACAGCTTCTAACCAGATGCTATCGCAACCAAACGGCTTCTTGAGCTGAAAATCTGGGCCTTCATCTTTCGAGTCAACATCTAAATTAAGGTCAATTAAATACTCAGCAAGCTCCAACTCTAAAAGAGATTGCCAAGGCATACTTTTAGATTGAGACTCGAACTTAGAATCCAAAATGCCACCTTCATCAGACTTGTACCCGCTAACAGATTCAAATAGTTCTGTCAGGCGTACTTCTAGTTTTGAATAGTCAGGATGTACATTCATTACTTACTTACCTCATCGACTGCTAGCTCAATTTCTCCTGATAGCAGTTTAGGAAGCAAAGTATCTCGCAAGCTTGCAAGTTGTTCATTCTGCTGTGCATTAGATGTGATGGCATCGTAAAGTGGCTTAACTACTTTACGATAAGCTCTCAATATATCTTCGCTTGGCACAACAACTGAAATAGGTTTGAAGCTCTTCTTGCTAATCTCAGCAAACGTACTTCCACTTGCTCTTTGTTTGATCTCATCCATTCGGTGAACACACCATTGGAGAACAAACTCTGGCGGCAACACTTTCTCACACTTCATTGCGATATAACCTTGGTTAATCGCCATAGGAACTTTAGCTAGAGCAAGATAACCAACTGGTGCACGGGAAGACAAAAGAACAGTATCCACTGGTAACAAACCAGAACTAACTTTCTTCAAACCAGCTTCAGTGAGTTTACTTGCTGTATCCAATAAGACTTTGTCTTGAACACCGGAGAGATCTTTTGGAGAAGTCCAATGGATGTGACCATCAACCCAGAAGTCATCATTCTTCTTAGATGGTGTACCACCACCGACAACAGTAACCTCGTCACCAATTTCAGATAGCTTCCAGCCTTCAGGTAGGCCAGTTTCGCTAACTAGCTTTTCTGGGAATAGCGAGGCAGTAGCCGCATCCATTCCCTCTGGTCGCTCACCATTCATCTTGGCTTTTACTGGATCAAAATCGACAAACCATGACTTGAAGATGGCTTGCCCCATTTGTTCTAAGGTTTGGTTGATTTGGTTGTTGAGATGAATCTTATGTTCTATCGATTTGTACACCCCACCAATTTGTCTAGAAATTTCTATAGGAGGTTGAGGTAGCATGAGCTTGTCAAAATAGGCTTTTTTGAAGTGCGGTATCACGTCACTACTATCAAAATTCTTGATCTGATATTGAACCTCTCTTGACCTTAAAGAAGCTAAGAGACAATAAGGGTCAATAATCTCTTTATTAACCCTGAGAGCAACCATATCCTGCGCAATTGAAAAGTCTATAGTATCGGGGACAAGGCAGGCTGCACCGTTTTGGCTTCCTTTTAGTGTAAAGAGTATATCTTCAGGCTCAGGGTGGGCTCTAAACCAATTTTCATAAGTTTCTTGGGATATATACCTGACGTTTTTATACTCAGGATACAAGCTATGATTATTAACACAGTTTGTAGCAATTAAAGCTAGATGACTTTTCTCAACTGTTGGTACTGTTTTTCCCCTATTATCCACAATGAGTGTCAGGCAGTTTTTTAAGCTAATTTGAGGCCAATTACTCATATTTCGTATCCTAAATTGCTTAGGTTATTTCTAATCTTTTCAGTCAATTCGTCGGCTTCTATTAGCTGTTGTTTTAGGGCGATACTCAATGTCTGCATTTTAACCTCAAATGGAACACCATCGTCTTCTTCAGCAGCCGCACCAACGTAACGACCCGGTGTTAGCACAAAGTCATGTTTGGTTATTTCTTCAAGCGTTGCTGATTTACAGAAACCTGCGTGATCTTCATAAGCGACACCATGAACCTCTTCACCCGTTTTCCAAGCGTGAAATAGGTCTGCAACTTTCTTAATGTCATCAAAACTGAAATCACGTAATACTCGGTCTTTCATGTAGCCAAGATTACGAGCATCAATAAATAGCACTTCGCCTTTACGGCCACGTAGCTTACGACCTGCTTTATCAACGCGAGGGTTCTTGTTCTTAGTTAAGAACCAGATACAAGCTGGGATCTGAGTGTTGGTAAACAGTTGGCCGGGTAGCGCCACCATACATTCAATCAAATCGTTCTCGATTAATGCCTGACGAATAGTACCTTCGTTGTTAGTCGTTGAACTCATAGAGCCGTTTGCCAACAGAAGCGCCTGAGAGCCTTCAGGTGCTAGGTGATGAAGCATGTGCTGCATCCATGCGAAGTTAGCGTTACCTGATGGCGGTTGGCCGTATTTGAAGCGAGGATCGTTATCATCTACGCCAGTGTTCCACTCTTTCATGTTGAATGGAGGGTTAGCCATGATGAAATCAGCACGAAGATCAGGGTGCTGCACGTTAGTGTAGGTACTTGCAGGCTCTTTACCGAAGTCGTAATCAAGACCGCGAATCGCCATGTTCATCGCCGCGAGTTGCCACGTTGTGTGGTTGTATTCCTGACCGTAAATAGAGATCTTCTGCTTCTGAGTAAGAGCATCAACCTTCTTCTCATTTGCATGACGCTCGATGAACTTCTCTGATTGAACAAAGAAACCACCAGAACCCATCGCAGGGTCATAGACACGGCCTTCAAACGGTTCAATCATCTCAACGATAAGTGTTACGATGGATGCTGGCGTATAAAACTGACCACCTTTTTTACCTTCAGCCAGTGCGAACTGACCAAGCATGTATTCGTATACGTGACCTAGTATGTCTTTACTATTTAAATCAGCATGAACAAACGGGATTGTCGCAATCAGGTTAATAAGCTCATTCAGCTTCGCTTGGTCAATCTTCAGTGAAGAGTATGACTTGTTCAGTACACCTTTCAGTTTCGGGTTGTCACGCTCAATGCCTTCAAGTGCGTTGTCAATGAGGTGACCAACTGAAGTAATTTTCTTAGCTTTGCCATTAATATCGAGTTCAGCACCACCAATAACCAATGGGCCGTTATCTTGCAGGAACTGCCAACGAGATTCAGTAGGTAGCCAGAACACGTTTTTCTCTGTGTAGAAATCACGCTGTTCCAGTTCAATCGCAATCTCTTCTGCTAGTTCTTCTTCCGAGAAGTCAGCAGGATCCAAGTAGTATTCGTGATCAGGATTAGCAATGTCAGCATTAATTTCATCCTGACGCAGCTTAAACGCATCAGAGACGTATTTAACGAAGATTAGACCTAACACTGCATGTTTGTACTGCGCTGCGTCTAGCGTTGAGCGTAGCTTGTCTGCGGCGTTCCAAAGCTTGCCTTCAAGCTCTTTCAAATACTGTTGTTCTGTTTGATTCATTAGAAGTTTTCTTGTTATAGAAATATTCCGTCAATCATACCACTGGATGCAGCATTGTCTTTGATTTCTGCCTTACTTAAAGAGCATTTTTATGAAGTAAGGAGCACATTATGGAAGCTTGGAATAAAGGAAAGCGTGTAGGTCAGAAGAAAGCCTTCAAACTAGAAGACATTTGGCGCATCCGTATTCGACTTGAATTGAAGGAGCGCTTATTTGAGTTGGCATTGTTTAATCTTACCATCGACTGCAAATTGAGATCCTGTGATTTACGTAACTTGAAAGTCCAAGATGTCAGTCGCAGTGGCTGTGTGATGTCGAGAACAATCGTCAAACAGCAAAAGACCCAGCAGGAAGTACACTTCGAGATAACACCCAAGACTCAACAAACATTATCGCAGTGGATCATTCAAAACTCATTGTCACCAACAGACTATCTGTTTCCAAGTCCACGCCGTGAAGGTCAACCCAACGGTTAACCATTACTACACCACCATGGTTAACCGTTGGGTTACTGATATCGGGCTAGATAAGACGCAATACGGCACACATTCACTGCGCCGAACAAAGGCTTCTTTGATCTACGCTAAAACCAAGAATCTTAGGGCTATTCCATTACTTCTTGGTCATGCTAAGTTAGAAAGCACGATTGAATACCTTGGTGTCGAGATTGAAGATGCGCTAAGGATTTCGGAGAGTTGTGAGACGTGAAATTTAGCATTAACCCTTATAAAAAAGCCCCACTACGTCAGCAGTGGGGCCATATAGGGTGGTCAAGACGACTGTGGGACATAGCACCAATCCAGAAGCGAGACCAATCTTTCGGTTTATCAGCCAGTTAACTAGAACTAACCAATCAAAATCTGTATTCTTGTCAGAACTATAGCAAAACTCACCATTAGGAGCAACTCTTGAAAGTTGATACTGGCATACTTAGTCAAAACCTGACCATTACCGAATCTTTCTTTCTTGGTGCGTGGTTCAACATGACTCATGAATTAAGTCTAGACAGTGAGAGAGCTAGTTTCCTTCATTCCATAAATGGATGTCAAGAGTTGTTGGTTCTTCTTGATTTTGGTGAAGCTTACGGCGGTGCAAACAAAAGGTATGTTGTAGCTAGCGAGCTAAATAACATATTAAATACAGACCCAATTGTCACAAAGCCTGCATTTAATAAGCTGACAAAAAAAATGCTCTCGCTTACCACCCCAAACGATCAAGGAGAAGGTGAAGCTCCGGTAAACAAAGCACCAGAGCTAGTGCGCTCCCATCTAGTGGAGTATGTGGATCAATTACAAAAGCACTATATCGAAACTGGCCTCGATTACCTCGAAAGCTTGGTTTTCCCTGAACACCCAAATGATAGCCATGAACACCTTGAAAAAATCCTAGTTGTTACAGAGTCAATTATCTCAGGATTAATTGCTTCAGGTTATAGTATCAATGAGTTACATAATTATTACCGACATCTACTAACTAAATTCGATGGTGAAGAGCAATTTAGCGATAGATACCAGCACCTAAAAACCGTCTTGCTGGAAGAAAGTAAAGAATACGAAATTGAATTGTCAGTCAGCAATAAAGAATTAGCTGAACGCTTAGCTCATGGTTCAACATGGACATTTGGTTCAATGAGCTTAAAGCGAAGCTCTAATAATGATAAAACCTTGAATGCGCTAATGAAGATAAGTGCAAGATCGCGAATCGCAGCAGGTATAAAAGCGCATGATAAACTTGGGGAAATTCTAGATGCATTAAGCTTTGCAATCCCAAATATTAACCTATCAATTGCAAAGAATTTCAAATCGATTGATACATCGACCCAGATAGAAAAACAAATTCGTCTTCACTCTCCAATACCTAATCATATTCACAAGATGGACAATGATGAACTACAAAGGTTTATCGGTTCACTCGATAACTCTTTGACGGACACAAAGTTAGCAGGAGCTTATCGTCAACTGAGGATCAACACATCTACTGAGAATATTGAGACTAGATTTGTTGGTAATTGGACTGCCTTAGAAGCCTTAACTCGCGATGTGCCGCTAAAGACCAATAAACCCGGCGATGATGAAAAAGTTACTCTGGCTGCCGTACCACCAATTGCTATTGACTATGTGATCAAAAGGTTGCGGACATATAAGGTGGCACTTACTCATATAAACAAGACTCTCTTTACGCTAGATAACGGGGAGCAATTTGACATTAGTAACTTAACTATTTTGGAAATGTTTTCAACCTTCCGCTGTTCAGAGAAATCGAACAAGATATTACAAGAACTCAACGACTTTCCTTTTTTTAAGTATCGCTTAAATTCATTCTCAAAGCTTTGTCAAGACTCCTTGAGCTTAGCCAAAAACATTGACAAGCATACTCAAAAGGTTTCGCTGCAAATTAAACGCCTATACCGTGCAAGAAACATACTGGTTCATGATGGGGGTCGCGTCAAAAACCTAGAGCTGCTATGTGCGTATGCAGAACACTATTTAAAATGTAATTTGAATGCAATTACGGCAGTAATTGCATCGAAACCGACGGTGACAAATAGTCAGGTTGCATTACTAAGATTGGCAGATGAACTTAAGGATGTGAAACTGCACTTGAACCCTGCTATCAAGGAGTTAAAGAAAAAGCAAAAGAATGGTAAAGACCCAGAAAAACAATATAAAGATCAGAACTACAACAAAACTGAAGAACTTGAAGCCTTAATAAGCTTATTTGTTCAATAAACTAACAAGTCCAACGCTTTAAAAATAAGTTATGCCTTAGAGGTTTATTCTAAGGCGCTTTTGTCCCGGAGCTAGCCGGAACAGGTTCGTACTAGAGATCTAATTAAATGGTCAACTTCAGCGTGCCACTGCAACCACTGCAACCACTGCAACCACTGCAACCACTGCAACCACTGCAACGATATTCAACTTATCTTTTCATAGCAAAGAACCGAACAACTTTGCCAGATGTTCTTGGAGAAGGCTATAAACTATCAACAAGAGCAATATTGACACTGAAACTTAACTAGTAGATTGATACATAAGAGGTTTCAGTCTTTTTCCATCTAGAGTAACTTGATCCGAATATATCATTAACTGAGAATGACCATGAAGGCCTCTCCATCGGAAATGTAAAGGAACCCTATAAATTTCCCGATCATTGACGAGCATAACAATATTACTCTGCTCATCATCCTCTAGAAGCAATATGGGCTGATAGTTTATGGCTTGCGCAAAAGATGAATAGCCACTTGATTCTCTTAAAGCATATGGAAAAATCCAGATGTTGAGGGATGCATGAAGGCTAGTGTTTAAAGGTTTTGGCAGGGAAATATTAAAATCGCTAATATAGACGACCATATTTTTAGGGAATGCAATGCCATGGTGCACTTGTACTCTTGGTATGCGAGTTTTTAAACGCCAAGTGTCTATGATTAGTCTACAAGCATCCCTGAAAGTTGGACTCGCCCCAAATCTTCTAGCTTTCTGACTGTCGTTGGTGATTTCATTATTGACCTCCTAAAACTATGAGCTTAGACCTATTGCGAAGGTGAAGCCCTGTCTATAATGATTCTGGAGCTAGAATTTTCGAACATTTCGCAGGGAAGCCTCTGCTGAGTAATGGACAAGACCAAATTTCCATATCTAAACTAAGGTAACTTCAAGGTCTTGTGTCGATTGAAGAGGTACTATCTCAGCTTGAACAAGGAGGAAATGATGACTGAGTCTACAAGACATCACAACATCCAAGTGCTTACAAATAATGGTTTCAGGCAGTTCTCAAATACTACTGTATTTTTCAAAGAGGCAATAAGCGTCATATCACCATCCGTTGCTCAAAATTGCACTGGTGGTTATTGGTTTGATTTACGTAAGGTCAATCTCGACCGTCTATCTACAAATGCGTACCTTTTGGTACGAGTGGTGCCTGACCAGTTTATCCTGATAACACTCTCTGACATCAAAAGCCTTATTACAGAGGAATTGATGGATAATCGCCCTCACTCAGGAGATGTTTGGGGTGTAAAAATGGACTTTAACAATAGCAACTGTAAAGTCCAGCTCTACAGCAACAAAGACTCGACATCGAGGGTTTACTGCAACGTTCTTACTGTGGATAGCGTAACTGAAGCTCTGCGATCACTCTAAGGCGCTTTTGTCCCCAAACGTGGTACTGCAATACCATATTCACCAGCGGCTCTTTCATCATCTGGCATAATGAACAATCATTAATAAGGTATTGGCTATATGGACAAAATTCTCATGCGGAGCTTGGTTGTATTCTTGATAACCTTTAGTCACCCGTCTTTTTCTCAGGATGCGATAAACGATGGAAAATCAATCGCAGACAACTGTCGTGAAGTCGGTAAAACAGCACAGTATTTCATGACTTTTCGACAAATGGGAATGGAATACAACACGATGGAAGAAACCCTAAAAGGAGCCACAAAAAGTGTTGATGAGTACACCAGAGGTAAAATTATTATTGGGGACGTATTTGAATACCCAATTGTTCAAGGAAAAGAAGAAAAACAACAAATGGCCACGCATTATTCAGAATATAAAGCAGGTGAGTGTTTAATGGGTTATATCAAGTAACATTGTCCAATTCTTGTCACTAAGGTGTGATAAAGACTGCTCCGCTAACTTGCTTCTTTCCCTATTAGAGCTAAAAGCCCGGAGCCGCTAACCGGGACGGGCTTGCTATTACTGTCATGCTTGTTGCCTACTGGCCTTTGTCACAAGTTGAAACTCTAGACCGGAATTTTTTGACTTTCTGGTTTTGTAGCGAGCAGGGTATAGCTCAAAAAAGTCCGAGAGCTTCTTTAAACCATAGTTTCTGGTATCAAAGTCGGGCTTCAACCTTTTCAAATAGTTACCAACTTCCCCCAACTTAGCCCATCCAGACTCATCACGGTAGTTCTGCCATGACTGGTGCATCAACCTCCACAGTTCACGATCTCCATCTTTTACTATTAACTGTTGAGGGTGCTCTTCATCAGGCTGTGATTCTTCTGGGGTGATAGAAGATAAATTCTCTATCGCAACAAAGTCATCACAAGCGTTCTTAAAGGCAGTTGGTGTCATAGACTTACCAACACCGATGACATGGATTTCTGATTCTCTTAACCGTGTAGCTAAGCTAGTGAAGTCACTATCACTAGATATCAGAGCAAAAGCATCAAACCTTTGGGTATAGAGCAAATCCATCGCATCAATGATCATCAGAGAGTCAGTGGAGTTCTTCCCAGTTGTATATGCAAATTGCTGCTTTGCCTGTATTGCCAGTTCGTTTAGCGGCTGCTTCCAGTTCTTTAGATTATCGGAGGAAAAATCCCCGTATGCTCTTTTGACGATGATCTGGCCGAAGCTGGATAACTCTTCTACGATCAAACTTAATTTTGTGTGCGGTGTATTATCTGAATCGATCAGAACCGCTATTCTTTTATTTCCCATATTCCAACTTGTTCTTGATTTATTATCAAACTCAACGTACTAAACCCATATAATCTAGCACAAGAGCCGAGTTGGAAGTTTGGAGGACATCGAATTCAAGAAAGTCTTCTGGGTTGTTTTTGTCCGAATGAGTGCTATTACAGGAAAAATGTAACGCGTCTTTGGACAAAAACACGTTAAAGTATGGATTCTAACGGACTAATTTTGGGTTAGAAAAAGTATTTTGAAGCCTTAAAGGCTTGTATGTAAATACTTACCGAAATTCATTGAACATTTCGATTTGGTTTGAAATTCGTACTGTATGAAGCCATTGGGAGCCAACTAAAGAAAATATGATGATGGCTGTACCATCGTTAATGAAGTCTTCATCTGGGATATATTGAGCTTTGAGGTTTCCAGAAGAAAATGCATATTCAGGATCCAAGTTGTAAAAAGCGTACTTTCGTAGAAGATTTTTCGCTACGGAGCCTTCAGGTAAGACTTCGTCAACAGAGCACCACCTGCCACCTAACTTTATATAGTTATATTCTTCGTCAAGCATTGTAATAAGGTTTCGAACGAAACTTGGTTCAATCTCACCTTCAGCTAACGCATCCA
Source organism: Vibrio sp. Isolate22 (assembly GCF_022398115.1). Classification (NCBI taxonomy): domain Bacteria; kingdom Pseudomonadati; phylum Pseudomonadota; class Gammaproteobacteria; order Vibrionales; family Vibrionaceae; genus Vibrio; species Vibrio sp. Isolate22. Next base: position 87,911 of record NZ_JAKEUW010000006.1, read on the forward strand.
AAAAACCTGTAAATTTCATACTACTCCTGTACTTTGTCTATTCACATCAACGCTCTATTAAAGGGGGAGCAACGCAATACCGAAGCAACTGCATACCACATTAAACACTAAACCAACGTATAATTACAATTCCACGCGTTGCAAATTACTCTTAAACAGTTAACCCTCAAGTTTTAATGCTATTTGCGATAACTCTGTTAATACAAAGAGACGCTCATTTTTTATGACAATAACAACATTGAAACCTTGATCCCAACAGTTAGCTAGTTTCTTTTTGACGAATTCTAACCCTTGAGCATAATCCAGTGTGGGTGAAGGTTGATTGTGATAGATCAGCAACACATCAACGTCAGCTCGTTTATAATGAGCTTTAAGCTTTTTCTGCTTTCCAACCACCGTATCAGCTATAGATTGAGCAAATTCTCTTTCCACGCTATCGCCAACCCAAGGAGCACCAGTTAGCTTCTCTTTGGTAGCTATTTCACGCAGTTCATTCGTACTTCGACTTGCTTGACCCCATTTAAATAACGAAGAATCTAAGACTGACTTATCATTCTGAACTTCCGGTAGTGTCTGAGCCCTCGCATAGTCAGAATGAATAATTTCCGTTAACTCGACACCATATGTTTTTCCCGACATTTCAATCCAATAATCGGGCTTTTCGGACTTTTCAATTGAAATAGGGAAACTAATAACATTGTGACAATGCAAAGTAGACAGAGCTTTGTGGATAGTCCACGTTTCGCAATGCTCCGTTGTACGTTGTTTTCCTCTCGGAGGAACTACAACATTTAGCTGGTCTAAAATTTTATTAAATTGAACAGTACAGCTTGCTTGATAAGTCATGCTTACCTCTTGGGAATTAACGAATGACATGGATTCCCCCTACCGAGGATCTGCCACACTTATGTGGTACTTAAATGCATCGGAGGCACCATGTCTGATTATTCTTATTTCTGCGGTATCGACCTAGCTAAAAACCACTTCAGTATTCATGCCGTAGACCAAAATGGTAACGTCATACTTCATAAGTCAGTAACCCGCTCTAAACTACTGACTACAATAGCAAATATGCCACTCATGCGTATAGGCGTTGAAGCGTGTGGTGGTGCACATTATTGGGCAAGAACACTTAACAAACTCGGTCACGACACCCGCATTATGGCTGTTAAATACGTGGTTCCTTATCGAACTAAAGGGAAGAACGACCTTAATGATGCAGTAGCTATCTGCGAAGCTGTTCAGCGTCCATCAACTCGCTTTGTGCCCATAAAATCCCCCGATCAACAAGCCATCTTATCGGTACATAGAATGAGAGAGCATTGGGTTCGTGAACGTACCGCGCTTATGAATCGCATGCGTGCCCTACTCTTTGAATTCGGATTAATCATTCCTGTTGGTCGCTCTTCATTGATGAAACAGGTTCCCTTAATACTCGAAGATGCAGAAAATGAACTACCACACCTCGCAAGAACGGTGATAACCGATGCTTATCACCACCTTGACGAACTCAATCAACGTATCGCCGATACTGAGCAAGTCTTCGATTCTTTTGCTAAGGTCAGCGCTAATGTTCAACGAGTGATTAAGGTTCGAGGTATCGGGCCGCAAACTGCAACAGCGATACTCGCTTCGATAGGTAATGGCTCTCAATTTGATAAAAGTCGCGATTTCTCTGCTTGGCTAGGCTTAGTACCAAAGCAATATTCCACAGGAGGAAAGCCTCGTTTAGGCCGGATAACCAAACACGGCGACAAATACTTACGAACATTATTAGTTCACGGGCAAGGACCGTGATTGCCAACCTTAGCAACAAGCAAGATAAGTTAAGACCACTTGCGGAGAGCCTGTTAATGCGGCGGACACACTAGATGTCATCTAACGAATAGGCAGTCGCGCAAGTCATCAGGGCCACGACGTATGCGAATCGTCGATAAGTAGGCCGAATGTAGAGCGGCAATCCAAAACCAATCAATATAAGTTTAGCGGATGTTTGACAACCGGGGAAATCCATGTTGCCGGGTTAAATGGTGAACAACGCCAACCATCCAACCTAAACCATTGTACAATAAACACTTAATTCAACTTAAACTAAGATCGCCAAGCGTTGTGAATCCGTTTTAAACGCCTTGTAAGCGATATTTTCCAAGGTACACTGGTCCAAGAATCTCTAGATGCTTGTTCCATAGCTCAGAGATCAACTTAATAGAAAATAAATGAAACGATTGAACTCCAAGTTGTTCTCTTTTAACTAGACCAAGTAACGGTTCGAAGTCGCTGTCATTAAGCCTAAAGATTGGTGTATGTGCAGCTTTATTTCTAAGCTCTCGAAACCAATCGTAAACCTGAAACTGGAACTCATCAATGACTTGTTCTTTCCTAAGCTTTTCCAACCTTTGATTATGATTTTTTAGTTTCACTACCGGAAGGTAGTGATCTGATAGTGTTTTGACGATCATCTCCACAAATGAGTGAGAAACGATAACTAATAATCGCGGATTGTCTTTAACAAGACCAATCTCATCCCCGACTTGTAACATGTAATCAGAGTCCACAAATACCTCCATATTACTAACTAACCCAATCTGGCCACATAGATAACTCGCTTTTGTCCCAAAAGGAATCAGCTCATGATTGCATGGAACAAAGGCAAACGCGTCGGGAGCAGGGAGTATTCAAACTTGAGGATATATGACGTATCAGGATTAGGCTGAAAGTCGAAGACCGATTGTTTGATCTTACACTCTTTAAGCTAGCTATTGATAGTAAACAACAGCTTACCAATGCAATTATTTACCCCATAAAATCAACAACCTAGATTGACATAAGATTCGATCGCATGCAGTAAGCAAAAATAAATCGTAATGTAATACTTCAAGATTAACATCCTATCCGGAGTTCACATATGCGTTTACCTACTTTCCGTATCTTTGCCGATGACGCCTTCTTATATCAGTTCCAACAAATGAGTCGCACAGCTCAGGACGAGTGCCTGCAATTTCTTTATGATGAGGGATACGATGTTCATGTCATAGCAGACAAGTTGAGGCTGAGTCGTTCAAGCATTTACAACCGTATTCAGGCCAATCGTGGTCGCGGCCCTAAATAACGACTAAGTTAAATCTTCAACATATGTCAGTTTATATCTGCTATCACTTTGGTATGGAGGCTTTATGACAATTCACAAAACTAAACGGTCTGACGCTATCACACGTAGCCAAGACGAAATAGACAAGTATTTAAATAGTGACAACGATTGCACATCTCAACCCGCATTGTTTGATCGACATTACCTCAGTCTATACAGTTCTCATTCTACTCCGGAAGTGGAGGAGGAGTTACGAACACCTGAAAAGCTGCGGAGAATAATTGCAGATATGAAGCTTTGCAATAACCCTCACGATCGATACCTAGTTGAACAGTACCCATCACGATTCGAAATGGGTAATCCTCTTCAACTAAATAAACCTACGCTGAAACAGCTACAAACGTATTTAGTGAACCAGTATGGTAAAGCGTCAGATGAGGCTAAATCGTTTAACTTTAAAGTTCAAATTAATAAAGTGTTAACTCTGTTTGCAAAGGAATTTGCCGAGACGATAAGGGTGGATCTCAAGAGCGAAAACTCACGTTACAAGGGGTCAATCTACAAACTGCTGGTATTAAACTACAAACTAGGACTCATTAATAAAAAATGGGCAGACTTAATAAAGCCCCAACCAATAGCTTTAGACGAGAAAGTACTACCTAGCACACTCGATAACTATCTCGCACTTAATACAACTAACAAAAAGCAGAGTATCAAAAACTCAGCCGTTATCGAGGCTTACTTAACAGAATTAAGCAGCCCCACACCGGGAAACACTATTCAACAAAGTGAGTTCTTGAAGATACTACCATTTGCGCTCAAGATCCTAGAAGAAGACGTGAAACTCAATACCATTGAGCTATCAACAGATGTATCCAGAGGAGCGAAAAACTTCAAGTCTCAGTTAAATACCTATAAGAAAAAGCTTGATACAATACCAGCTAGGAATTACTCCAACGCCCATCATGAGGTATTGGATCACCTCGGCATCCAAGCTCAATACAATCTTCAACGAAACCAATGTATCGGACGGTACAAGGTACTTAAAAACCTCGAGGTATCCAAACAGTTTCAAAATGCTATTTTGGCGTTGCTAAAAAATAGATACGGCTTTTTTGATATTGATAATCCCGTTAATGAAGAAGAAAATGAGTTAGCACTCATCGTTGGTCGTATTTTGGACGACAATGGCGATGCCAAAATGTCACCTACAGCCCTCAATGTGGCGAAGATTATAGCTAAAGCGATTCTCACTCTTGGCTCATTAAAGATTAAGGGATATACACAAGGGCATACAAACCCAGATTACTCATTGCATGCAATGCTAACTCATATCGCCAATCATTATAAAAAATTGGAAACCGCATCAAGAGTAGAACGATTGGGAAGCGTGCCACCATCAACTCTTTACTTACTGAACTTGCTTCGTGATGCCGTCTATTGGGGTGCTTTCAACATTACAAGCCATCCAGAACAGTTTTTCGCGTTACAAAAAGAGATAATTAAGAACTCATTAGAGTTCATGGATTGTCTGCGAGAGTACGACTTTTATGCTGTGCTTGTGCTTGCTAGCAACAGCGCACCGGGTAATTGTGGCCACGAAGAAAACTGTATTTGCAGACTCACTAATTATTTTCTCTCACATCATGGCGGTATCCACCACATGCTAACAGAACACTTAGCAAGGGCAAATAGCACACCATCAAATGATCCATTATACAAATATGAGGCAGAGTTAAGGAAACTTACACAAAAAAATGAGGATAGCTAAGATGTATGATTCATAGAGATATTCTAGATTTGGGACAAATGGGCGAGGTCGCTTATGTCCCTAAGCATGGCGGCAAGTAAACGCGTCAGTGAATCTGCTAAATTAACATCTCACGGATAATTTCAATCTGTCAGATCTGATTACATCGTTGTTTGGATCTGACAAATGGAATCCTGACTAATCCATATTAAGTTAGCTACCTCTTATAAAAAGAAGCAACGTCATCTATTTTCCTTCAAAGAAATCCATCTTTTATAAATAAGTAAAAGATGGATTAGTTAAAGGCCATAATCACTTCAATAAAGACCTTATGTTATCCGAAATGTTAACCTTTGTTACTGAGACAACCACACTTTCTAAATCGATGTCTCGTCTGTTCTTATGTGCTACTGCATTCAACAAGGTAAATAACTCGGCATTTGTTCTGATTAATTCACTATTGGCTTTACGTAGTTCGGATAGCTCAGCCTTCTTTTCAACTAACTCTTTCTTTATCGTATCAATATCTTCTGCTTTTTCTGGTCTGGTATTTGGACTTAAAGGCTCCCGCTTTTGAGCTTTTATTACATCTAGAGCTTCTTTGTGTAAATCAGGGTAATGCCTTATTAAACTACGACCAACTCCAGCCTCATCTTCTATAGAAGAAAGCGATATTCTCTTACCTGAGCTTACATGAATCGGCCTCCCCTCTTTCAACCTTGCTAAAGCTGCTCTTAACTTTTGTTCGCCATTCATGCTTATACCTCAGGTTCTAAGTTAAATGCTTTCATGATTCGTAACGCTACAATATTCTGACTTTTCATCATACCTTCATTCCCTGCAAAACCTTCCAAACTCTCAAGTCTGAGTAACTTGATATTTCTGTCGTATAGTTTTTTCCAGTTTATTGCATTATTTAGTGTGATTATCGTCGTATCACAAGTTTCTCCACAAACTGACGGGTCGATAGCATCCGTTTTTTCACATTTATGTGCTTTTGTGCAATAGCCAAAAGGAGTTTTAGTTATATCCCACTCTCCAGTCTCTATCAAAATCCTAATTTCATCATCAGTTAACTGAATGGCTGCTCCTCTCACTGCCTCGATCTCTTTGCCCTTAATACCTTCTAAGTGGCTATCTGAGTAGTATAAATCTCTGTATATGTTAGTTTTAACCAAGATGTGTTCATTAGCGATATCTTCCATGATAGACCCATCTCTTAGCAACCTTTGAGTAAATGCTAATTCTGCCCCTTTCCCATAATACTCCGTCATATACTGGTACATATGCTTTACCTGCTGTTTAACCGCTGTAGCTGAAGCAAGATCATGGGTAAGAAAGTTAACTATTAGAGTTCTTCTGAATTGATGTGTATTCAACTTCCACAAGCTTCCGACCATTATGTGCTCACGCCCTCGATTCATCGCTTTGCTTTGCTCTAAAGCAGACTCAGTTACTATGAGTCCGATGTGTTTAGCTAAGTCTTGCAACGACTTTGTCACTGGATTTGAGGCTGCGAATGTTGGGAGAATACTGACATTTGCACTGATCAACAGAAAGTTATTACCCTTCAAGGATGGTACTAATTGTTTGGCAGGTCTATGTATCAACTTTATGAGATCAATAGCTTTTTTCACTTCAGGAATAGTAATGTAATCTACATCAGTTCCTCCTGATATTTTCGTCTCATATGATCGGACATAATAATATTTGTCTTCATCATCAGGAGTGCACCGAAAGCAATCATCTTTCAATGATGTGATTTCATCAAACCGCATTCCTGTATAAGATGAAATGATTACATAGCAAGCAGCAAACACACGGCTTATATATCCATGGTAGACCCTTGTATTCTTGTCTTTTGAGGCAAGATAACCTAAGCCTTCATCTATCAAGAGCTGTTTTAAGCTTTTGAACTTTCCTTTCTTTTCTTGAGATACTCGATGCCTTTCGGCTTGGTATGTAACATCTGTAGGATACTTTGATTGTACAACTATTCTGGATTTTCTAACTTGCTTGAACTTTTTCTCTAAAACTCGATTAATTTTCGTTATCACATCAGGTGCGTCATTAATGATATCTAACGATTCAGATAATAGCTTTGAGTGAAGCTCTAACGGTATGTACAAAGTTTGCCTAACATGAGCACTCTCTGCCACGTAAGGAGCAACTAGCTGCTTTAGCGAAGCCCAACTACCGTTTAGTGCATTTCCTCTTAGTGGAAGGCTAATATTCAAGCCATTTAAATTTAAACGGGAAGCAGAGTTAAGCCTCCCGAACCTGCCTTCTAGCGTTGAATGAGAGTACTTTCCTTTGACAGATTCTAAGTATTTAATCATCCCTATACTACTGTTTAGCTTAGTCACTGACATTAGATTGCATTCCTGTAGCTCATTGAAGATCGGTCGTAATGTTCTCATGGCTTCCGTGGCAACCGTTGCTCGGCCACTGGATTTGTACTCTGATTTGAAAACAGCTAAAATAATAACTCTCAGCTCTAAAAGTAAGTTGGCCGACATATTATCGGTTGGAAAATATACTTTACACGTTGATTTAGAACTGTTCTTCCTAAGGTCTCGATATGCACTGAAATCCCATTCAGGATCAGTGAACCTAGAAACAACTTCGCCTTTTAAATCATAAGCAACAGCAGGGTTTTGACTTATTAAATCAAAAACACTCATATCTGATAGACTCTTACAAGGCTCTTTAACAGAGGTTGCTGATTTAACTGAATAATTAGTCATAGATCATACATCCATAATGGTGAAATTCCTTGTTCTCTCATCATATCTTTAGCTATCTTAACTAGTTTTTTATCTAGCTTATGTTCAGCTAGGTATTTAATATTCTTGATAGCGTTCTCTATTACTTCTCTACTTCCAAAAAGCCCTCCAGCCTCGCATTCGTATCGACTGTTGATTAAGACTTGTCGTAGCGACAACAGTTGATAAACGTGGCTCTCGGATCTTACAAACAGATGATTTGGACAGGTAATGCATGATAAAAAACTTGTACAATAAACAACCTCCCCTTCTTTACGTAAGCCAGACTTCTTGATTTTTCGTGTGTTTCGGTCAGCCTCTTTAGATGAAACTGCATTGGTACACACTCCACCTGAAGGCGTTTTGGTTGAGTTTTCATTATCATTAAGTACAGCTTTCGAGGTTGCTTCATCGATCACTTTTACTTGAAACAGATCTTGATAAGCAGCTATACCTTTTTTCAGAGCTTTATTATTTTCTTCGACAGAGCCTTGGTTATAGTGCTTATCAGAAACAACTACCGAGTTGTTAAGCACTTCTGCTCTATGTTGAATGTCATTGAAAAATAGTCCGTAGGAGTGTCGTAACTTTCGAGTATCTAGTTTTAAACTCTCGGCTCCTAGTGATAGGCTTAAAGGGCTTAGAGTGTTACGTAGTAGACCTTGGTACGCTTTGGACTGAATGGAGCTAACGCTACCATCGGGGTTAACAAAAGGGAAAAGGAGTCCTCCTTCTGGATCGACTCTTTTTGAATGTTCAATAATTTTCTCAAGCAAAGTTTTAAAATGCTTCTTTACTAGTAATGGTTTTTCCGCATCTTTTTTCTTCTTTCTTTTGTCTGTTATCGAAATCTTTATCATGCCATCTATGATTTCGGATTTTGATATAGAACTTCTCTTCAGCCTAAAAGCAGGAGACTGATTGATACCCGTTATTGCAACAAACACTGAAGAGTAAAACATCGAAGCTAGGTTCGAGATATACCCCTTAGTATTGATGACACCTGCTACCCTGTGCTTGATGGTATAGGTTAGACCGCCAATATCATGCTTAAATTGAGTGTCGTTTAGGATCTCAATTGGAGCACCTTGAACACTCAAGGTATGATAAAAACCAGCGGCATTAATTAAGAATTTAAGGAGGGCTTTGTACCCTTCTTTACTGTAGCCTTTTGAGTTATCTTTCCCATTAATAGTCGCGCCAAACAGTACACCAGTTCGCTTACCTAAAGATGGAAAATACTTATCAAAGTCAAGTTTACCGATACCAAAGCAGTCATGCATAACTTGCTTGAGAATTTTTCTTTTTTTTTCAAAAGTAGCTTTTGATATCTCCTCAAGGTTGTATTTTCTGTGTAGTACTCCTTGATAACTTTCAATACTGTCTTTGGCTGCAATTGACTGAACAGTGTCGTACGAGCTTAAGTGCCGTACATACAATTTAAAATCTCGAACTTTAGTCAATTTCGTTTCTGAAGCGAATGAACTACTTACAATATGCTTAACAAATAAAGATAACTCCTGCCTAATTTCCTTTGTATCTAGCTCGGTTTCTTTTATCCAACTCAATACACTTTCCGAATATTCGTTTCCAAACTCGTTATCGAACTTAATGCAGTATCCGATATCAGTAGCACTAGTTTCCCTCGAATGAGAACTCTTCGACACTTCAATCTTTCTTGATTTTTTTACCATTAAGCCGCCTCACTAAAAATTAGGCTTAATAGCTCTTCATTTAATTTTGATTGTTCTACCAAAGCTTTAGACTTCTGAAAGTAAGAGAGATACCGCAATGTATCTGTAATATTTTTATGCCTCATTTGACTCTTGGTGAATCTCAGTGCTTCACTATCGCTAAGGCTCTTCACGTTTAGAGCGGCATTCATTACATCAACTCCAAACGTGACTCTTAAATCATGAAAGTCATGTGAAAAGTGTGGATATTCAGGGTAAATATATTTATGTACAAATTGATTAAAAAGTGTCGATATTGTGTGCTGGGAATAAGCTCCGCCTCTTTGTGTAATAAAGACATTAGCTCTTTCACCACCATTATTTATGAACTTATTTAGTCGATTTACATAACGACTGCTGATGTGGTAACGCTTTAGCAGCTTTACGGCAGAACCTGCAATCGTAACTGGAAGCTCACTGTTCTGCTTCGTTTTGTGTTGTACTTTTGCGCCGAGTTCTAACTCAAAATGTGGGTCATCATCTTTGTAGATCGCAAACATGTCTGTCCGAAGGTCTGCAATTTCGCTTGCTCTAAGCCCTGATAAGATTGCAAGCGCACATATCAGCAAAAACTCTTCCGAACCATGCTCTTTCAGCTTCGTAAAAAACATCTCTTGCTCTTGTATAGTAAACGGCTTTAAAGACCCTTCCTGACTTCGAGCTGATACATCCAACTTTTCTGTAGACACTCGCCTAACAATGCTTCTTCCTGCTATATGCGCAAATGGGTCATTATCAAACTGTTTTATTTCTATTTCCTCATACTCCATAGGAATAGAGGTAAATGGAGTATTAATATCCAAATGGAATATATAGAAATTAACGACAACGCTAAAATATGACCGAGCGGTACTACCAGCAATGTTGCCCTCTTCGTACTGTTCTTTTAACCACCACTTAAACCCAGTAAAAGGTCTATCCACAGATTCTAGCGCCCCTATATTCCAAGAGAGGTTGTGCTGATGCAGAAAGTCAAAATATAGCCGTAACGCTTTAGCCTGTGTTGCTGATGAAGTTTTTGAATGATTTCTATAGTGCGATACTATAAATGATAATACAGGTGGTACTACTACACCTGTTTCACTCTCTATAACAACGTATAAACTCTCACAAGTTTTCTTATCTGACTCAGCATGAAGTACTCCATCTTTCAAGGATAAATTTTCCTGAACATAAAAATCGGATAGAAGATTTAGGCTTTTGATCTTGTGAGTCATGTACATACGAAGGCAACTTAGAGGTTAGTAATAGAATAAGATTTGTTCATAAAAAATACAAAGTCAAGACTTTAGGGTTGTTCATATTACCAAAAATCAAAGAATTGAGGGTTGATTCATAACTTAAGACTTGACGATACAACTCCCGCCAGCTCCACCAAACACGTGTATCGGGACGTCTCAGGACGTCCCGTTTTTGGTTTTAAGCCCTTGAAAGTATTGAGTTGATCAGTATCAAGGCGTCTCACTGAATTTCACCTAATCTCTTCCATGAAGTAACATTAAATGTAACACGATATGTAATGCACCATACCCAGTGTTACATTAGGCAAGGAAGAGATAGAAATGGCCCGAATAATCAAACCTTTATCAACAACCCAAGTAAGTAAGGCAAAGCCGAAAGACAAAGAGTATAGCCTTGGCGATGGAAATGGCTTATTTTTGCGCATCAAACCAAACGGCACAAAATCTTGGATATTTAATTACATACACCCTATTACCAAGAAACGAAAGAATATCGGCCTTGGTATCTATCCAGATATTACCTTGGCGTCAGCGAGGGTGAAAACCAGAGAGTTCCGCCAGCTTGTCGCTGAAAAAGTCGATCCACAGACTCATCGAAACAATGAAGCTGCTGCCGAGCAATTAGCAGTTGAAACAACACTACTCTATGTCGCTAGAGAATGGTTCGAAGTTAAAAAGCACTCCATTACTCCAGGTTATGCACGAGATATTTGGCGCTCACTAGAACTACACATATTTCCGAACCTTGGCCAGCTACCCATTCGCGACCTTCTTGCCCCAACTGTTATTAAGCAACTACGCCCATTAGAGCAGAAAGGCTCACTAGAAACAGTAAAACGAGTCTGCCAACGTTTGAATGATGTTATGGTTTTTGCAGTGAACTGTGGTGTTATACATTCAAACCCATTGCAGGGAATTAAAGACGCATTCAAGAAGCCTAAAGTTGAGCATATGAAAACACTCACTCCCGATGAGCTGCCTGTACTGATGAATGCAATGTCAAATGCAAACATCAAGATGGTGACCCGTTGTGCCTTTGAGTTTCAGCTTCATACTTTGACTAGACCATCTGAGAGCGCTCAGGCTCAATGGCACGAAATAGACTTCGAAAATAAGCTCTGGATCATCCCAGAACAAAAGATGAAAAGTCGCAGAGTTCATAAAATCCCACTTTCTGATGCTACGATGCAGCTTCTTAAATTCATGGAACCAATCTCCAAGGGGAAAAGGTATGTCTTTGCGAGTGACACAAGCAAAAGCGGGCATATTAATACCCAAAGCGTTAACACTGCTCTGAAGCGATCGGGGTTGACGGGGAAACTGGTAAGTCATGGTATGCGCTCGATTGGTAGTACTGCTTTAAACGAACAGGGGTTTAATCGAGACGCTATCGAGCTGTCTTTGGCACATGTTGATAAAAATACGATCCGAGATATATACAACAACGCCCAATATCTGGATGAGAGACGAGAAATCATGCAATGGTGGAGCAATTTCATCCATGACGCGGCCAAAAGCGCAAACACTATCGCAAAGCCAACATCAGTCATTTAGACATAGTTTTGTGACGAGAGTCACAATTAGCCATGCATTTTGCATGGCTTTTATTTACAAGATCAAGTCGTTCGATCTAGTCTCACTGCGTTGATCAGAGACTCATATTGTCTTAACTAACTGTTTTTAAGAGGATAACCTTACTAAGTTCCGAGGCTTTATTTTTAGCGTTAAGCAGCCTCTCATTACATTTTTGACGCTCACATATAAACATTTTCGCTGAGCATTAGTACTCATAGTTTTCAAAAACCTAACTTTCAATAACCGCTTAATAAGCACAAAATACAGGTTTTCTATGAGCAACAACTTCAAGATCGAACGTAAGCATGACGTTCTAGCACGTGTTCCATTCTCTAAAGCAACCCTTCACCGCAAGATCAATGATGGTACTTTCCCACCTTCGATCCCCCTAGGTGCGAACTCCGTTGGCTTTCTCTCTCACGAAATCGACTCCGTAATCGCTGCAATGGCTCTTGGCAAAGACCTGAGATATGTTGTTTCTGAACTGGTCGAAAGACGTCAATCGTTATTTGAAGAGACTTATTATACAGCGCTAGCTGCATAACTCGCTTTCTTAGCATGCATCGCATGCTGCTAAAAAGTGGGATTTCTCTTATGTATATATAAATAACAAAAGATCCCACTTCTTATTCATCAATGAACACAAGAAGTTTGAGACATGACAACTATCGCAACAAACTTGGCATCTGAGCACCTACTCTTAAATACTGAAAACACAAACAAGATTACGCTGCTATCAAACAGAGAGATAAAATTCTCATCGGTTGACTCCAGGCTGATCGCCTTATCAAATCATAGTGAGCTGGACAAAGTCGTAAACTATTACCACGACTCCGTTGGCACTGTTACCCATGTGGTTATTGACTCGCAAAACCACTTGAACACCGCTATCTATATTTTGCAGAAAAACTTTTTCACTACTCGGCTGCCCGTTTTAGACATCAAATCAAAAATAACTTTATGCCCAAAACGAAGAAGTACCGAGTATTTACTAGCACTGTACAATCTGGCTCCGCGCCAAGAATACCTTCAAATGATAGCTAAAAACTTAAGCCATCAATTTCCCCTAATGTCATTAGATCCAAAAGAAATCATAGGTAAGCTGATTGCGAGCGATCACCCAATTTTCGACGACTTACTCATACAGTTGAGACGAGAAATATCGGAGCGTAAAAAGACAGTTTATGATCACTCACTCATATCCGAGTCATTCAGTTGCCAGCGCTTCAAAACGCTAAACTCAATTGATCTTAAACATGAACTAAATAAGTGCTCAACACTAGCAATTAAAGCCGCGACTGGCACAGGAAAGACAAAACGTTTATTTGGCCCGCTTGCACAACATGCAAGCGAAGAAAGACGAGTTGTGTATGTATCTCACTTGATAGCTTTGGTTGAGCAGTTTTGCCATGACAACCAAGCTACGTCTTACTCTTCAAATAACCTTTATGAGGTTGAAAGCAGCGAAGCTTTCGGCGTTGTCATTAACAGTATCTACAAAGATATGTTCTTAGATAAGTTAGCGAACTGCGACACACTGATCATCGATGAATTTGAAAAGGTATTCCAATCTGTTGTTTGCTCCGATGACAACCCGCAGATGCAACGTAACAAAGTCTTCAATTCATTATGTTACGCAATCAAAAACGCAGAAAATGTCATCATTGGAGATGCAGACTTATCAAATGTTAGCCTAGGCTTTATTCAAGGGTTAAGAGGAAAACTAACAGTTCTCAATTGCACCGAAAACCCTTACACGGACATTCATGCCATCATAAAAGATAAAGCTAACTACCTAGCGAATGAGATAAGTCAAAGACTTGTTTCGGACAAAGCATTCTTGTTTGATTCAGTCAAAACACTCAAGCAAACCGCAAAAGCGTTGGGGTTCGTGAATGATCAGAAACTGTATTGCGAAAAAGCAGCATTGGATAAAGGAGTCTTGATTCTTCACGGTGACAATAAGGGACTAGAGGCTCAGAAGGAGCTTCTTTCAAACCCAAATCTCCATATCCACAAGTATCGTGCAGTCCTTGTATCCCCCTGTTTAGCTTCTGGTTTTTCAATAACTTCTCATTTCACTAATCGAATTACAGTTATTGCAGACAAAACATTGTGCCCGCTAGAACTAATCAACTTTGCTAGACGGTTTCGCAGCGCTCGGGAAATCGTCTTTGCAACAAACAGCAATAAAGACGTCGTAACAGAGGACTCACCTTTACCACTTAAAAGACAAAGTTGGTTTAAATGGGCAAGACTCTTTGAGTCGCGAACCAAACGGCTAAATTCAGCGTTAGACGCGAGCCTCTTCTTCACACTAGAGCAACTTGGGTTCAAAACTAAGGTAGAAAACCATAAGTCTTCTGACCTAATTGGCGCTATGCGTCGTAATCATCAAGAGTCTCGGGCATATTTCAAAAGCTTAGTTAAAGCAACTCTCGAAGCAAAAGACATACAACTGAGCAAGCTCTCGACTGCTCTCAGAACTAACACTATCACTAGCGAACTCGAACCCGTAATCATTCGTTCCACTATAAGGCAATACTATTGCCTTGAAACATTGACAGAAGAAGATGTTCGCTTTCACTTCCAGTTTAATAGGCGGATTTTTTCGCTACTACCTCTGGTGCGAGACAACGAGGAACTCAAACTAGATGATGAAATTAATCAATTGGATGTCGATATTGCTCAGTTTCTTCATTCAGTTCTGCTTTTAGGTGACTTGTTCGATCAGGCAAAGCCTAAAGTGTTTTTAAATCAAGACGAAATGATCTCAATTTCCGAGAAGGTACTGTCACAGCGAGAGTCTTTAGCGATTGTCTTTGACAGCGATAAACTCAAAATTAGAAAAGTAGATTCGCAGAAAAAAGCGACTCACTTCATAAGGGAAACACTATGGATATTAGGCTTTAAACTCGGGAGTTTTAGTCCGACAACAAGGAGAGCCCGAATATCAATAGACCCTAGAGCTATGCATTATCGAACCTATATTCGAAGAAAGCTAGGGCTATTCACCAATCCCGCTTCTTAGTGTTTCTTAGCAACTTTAAGAATTCTTAATTCAAATAAGAAACACAACTCGATAAACAGAGCATTGCCGCTAGTCTGAGAATCTGTAATCAAACCCAGGCTAACCGCGTAGCCTGAGAAACAGTAATCGAAACACAGGCTAACCGCGTAGCCTGAGAACCTGTACTCAAAACCCAGGCTAACCGCGTAGCCTGAGAAACAGTAATCGAAACACAGGCTAACCGCGTAGCCTGAGAACCTGTACTCAAAACCCAGGCTAACCGCGTAGCCTGAGAAACAGTAATCGAAACACAGGCTAACCGCGTAGCCTGAGAAACAGTAATCGAAACACAGGCTAACCGCGTAGCCTGAGAATCAGTAATCGAAACACAAGCTAACCGCGTAGCCTGAGAATCAGTAATCGAAACACAGGCTAACCGCGTAGCCTGAGAATCAGTAATCGAAACACAGGCTAACCGCATAGCCTGAGAATCAGTAATCGAAACACAGGCTAACCACGTAGTCTGCAAGGATTACACTCTACCTACTCATTTAAATAAAGCTCAGCCATGCCATCCAATCGGCTTTTCACTTCTTTCCAATGAGGCATCACGCTTGTTAGTAAGCGCCAAAACCGTTCACTGTGATTGTGTTCTGCAATATGACAAAGTTCATGCAGTATCACGTAATCTATACATTCCTTGGGGGCTTTGATTAGGTGAGGATTGAGCATCAGATTTCCTTTCGCTGAACAGCTTCCCCATTGCTTCGCCATGGAAAGAACACGAAAGCTGGGTATTCCCTTTACCCATGCTGCTTGTGGTAGTAGCTCGGATAGGCGCTCGTGAAAAATGCGTTCAGCACGTACCAGATACCAGTTCCGAACCAAAGCCCTTACCATAGCTTTTTTATCATCATTGAACCGTGTTAGGGTAACCAGGAGCTTACCTCGGTTCATTTTTACCGAAGGTAAAGCATCTCTATCTTCAACGATTTTAAGTACATAGCGTCGACCAAGGTAAAACTGCATCTCTCCACTAACATAGTGTTTTGGTTGTACGTACTCCAAATGGCTGTGAAACTCTTTAAGTGCGTCGTAGATCCACTTAGCACGCTTCATTACCGCTTGGTGGATATTTTCACGTTCAGCGTTTTCTGGAGATGTCACTACCACTTCACAGTTTGGATGAACCTTGATCGTTATCTTACGTCTCTTGCCTTCTGGGTGAGGCTTACGAACCACCTCGTAGGAAATAGCGTCATCACCGTAGATGAAGCTATATTCTTCCTTGTTGTCTTCTTTTGAACTTACCGATGTCATTAATGGTGACCTGCAACACCGAGGCGAGTAATCTGGATAACGTCAGCGATGATAACCTTGGCTGTATCCATGCCGATAGCTTTAAACAAAACAGGTAACAGCTTACGGCGGATTTGGTTCTCGATTTCTTGTGGGTTAATGGAGAACTCAGCAACCGACGCAGTAACTACCTCATCAATTTGCATTGCATAGTTGAAACGCTCATTTTCACTAATGACATTTATATCCCCAAGGTGTTTCAAGAACAGGCCAAAGTAAGCCTGTACATGACGCCTAATCTTTGGATCTAGCTCTGCAAAACGATCAGTTGGCATGCCTTCAACATTGCGCTCTTTTACTTGCTCTTCAAAATCGGCGAATAGCAAGTATTGCTTAACGGGTGCATCGAACATCTCTTTAGCTTGCTCGATAGCTTTTTTCAACAGTTTAGAGAAGTACTCTTGGGCGTATGGGTCATCTGCCAAGTCCTGATCAATCATCTTGGTCACGCGACCAGTAATCGCATCTTTCTTATTCCGAGCTTCATCGTCCGTTAAATCTTCAGGTTTAACGTCTTTACCCATATTACCAACAAGATAGGCTCCCTTAGGCTCTTGGATTTCCACGCCACCGATATGTTTATTAAGCATGGTTCGAATATTTTCGGCGTACTCGTCGTAATCCACTGTCTCTTCCGCATCTTCACGTACTTGTCTTCGTAGCTCAGACATTGACTTCAGCGTTTTTTTGTATAGTTCACGCTTATCATCAAAGCTCTTATCTTCGAAGTAGGTGGCTGATTGCAAAGCAACTTTCAAGCAGTTAGAAAATGCTGTAAGAGCCGTATAAAAATCTTCACGCTTCTTCTGGTTGGTATCGGTTAATTGCCCATCGATAGTGTCTATCTTAGGAGCTAGAACCTGACGCAGTGCTTGACCATCTTGCTTATTTTGTACGCTTTCGAAAATAGCCCATAGATCGCTATAGAGGCCAGGAAGCTTCTTATACTCGGTGTCCATGCGATGGTAGAGACCTTTTAGGTCATCGATGTCAAACCCGCCCTTAATACGCTCCTCAAGTTCTTGATAGCTGGCAATAGATGCGTCTAACTCTTTCAAGATACCTCGATAATCAATGAGGTAACCAAACTGCTTTTTCTGGTGCAGGCGGTTTACACGAGCTATCGCCTGTATCAGGTTGTGTTGTTTTAATGGCTTATCGATGTAGAGCACAGTGTTTTTCGGCTCATCAAAGCCTGTAAGCAGCTTATCCACCACAATCATGATGTCAGGGCCATCTTCCTTGCTGAATTCATCGATAATATGCTGGGTGTAGGCTTTCTCATCCTGCCCAAAATCAGATTTTAGGACGTTTTCAGTCCACCAATTCTGTACAAGGTCTTTGCTTTCACCGTCAACGGTATCATGCCCTTCACGCGTATCAGGTGCTGACATGGCAACGACTGAGGTAACTTTGCCAATTTGGTCGAGAAGCTTCTTATACTGGATGGCAGAGGCTTTAGAGTCACAGGCAAGCTGTCCTTTGAGACCTTGGTTCTTAAAGTTCTGGAAGTGATCAGAAATATCATGAGCAATAAGCTCTAATCGACCTTCGGTTTGGTATATCTGGCCTTTCTGAGCGAACTTTTTCTTCAAGTCGGTGCGCTGCTTTTCTGACAGGGTATCAGTAATACGGTCGAACCAGGCATCAATGGCTTTGTCATTGGTGCTGAGATCTGGAATGCGCTCTTCATACAGTAGCGGAGTAACAGTTTTATCTTCTACCGCTTGCTGCATCGTATACGAGTGAATAATCTTCCCGAATTTGTTTTCGGTCTTATCATCTTGTAGCAGTGGTGTACCTGTGAATCCGATGTAAGCTGCTTTCGGCAAAGCTTGTTGCATACGGATATTGTTTTCACCATTTTGGCTACGGTGACCTTCATCAACCAGTACGATAATATCTGGGCTATCGTTGTAGCACTCTGGCAATTCAATCGCAGTACCAAACTTATTAATGATAGAGAAGATAATACGCTCGTTCCCTTTGCCGATTTGCTCTGCTAAGCGGCGGCCTGTAGTTGCCATTGCAGACTTTTTATCTTTGTCAGATAGAGCACCGCCAGAGGCGAAGGTGCGGGCGAGTTGGTCTTCTAGGTCAACACGGTCAGTAACAACGACTACGCGACATTTTGCTAGTTCTTTTAGCCAGATAAGTGCCTTAGACAGGAATACCATAGTGAAAGACTTGCCAGAACCCGTGGTGTGCCAGATCACGCCACCGTTACGTGCACCTTTATCATCGAATGAGGTGACGCGTTCAACCAAGGCTTTGATTCCGAACACTTGTTGATAACGAGCAACGATTTTGCCCGCTTTCTTGTCGAACAAGGTGAAGAGTTGGGTCATTTCCAGTAGTCGGTCATGACGTAACAAAGATACCAATAAGCGGTCTTGGTCGGTTACCACAAGGTCACCACCCGCAATAAGAGACAGGTACTCATCGCGAACTTTGGCAGGACGGTGGTTGAAGATAAGATCCAGTTTATCTTGAGGCAGGGCTGTGTTTTTCAAACGTTCAAAGGTAGCTTCGGTGATTTCTTCTTCTTTCCACTTAGCCCAAAATTTTTCAGGTGTTCCGCAGGTGGCGTATAACCCTTCATGACCATTCACGGAAAGCAGTAGTTGGCTGTAAGCAAACAGATGAGGGATCTCATCTACCTTCTGATTGCGGATGTTTTGCGAGATACCTTCAGATACCGTTGGCTTCCCTTCAGAAGAAGAGTCAGGACGCTTTGCTTCTACCACGACCCAAGGCAAGCCATTCACAAAGCAAACCACATCAGGGATACGTTTACCTGTTCCATGAGCGTTGTCGACTTCTAGCTCTTCAGTGAAGTGGTATTTATTGTTGCTTGGACTGCTCCAGTCGATGATGTCGATGGTCGGGTTTGCTTTTTTACCGTCGATAAACTCGGTGACACTGATGCCATAAGTAAGGGCGTTGTACAGCTTCTCATTTGCTGCTTTTAAGCCTTCATTCATGGCTGGGTTAGCCAGCTCATGAATAATTTTATCGATGGCCGCCTCTGATAACTTATGCTGCTTACCCATGAAGGTGTAGGTTTTGTGTTTCAGCACACCTCGCAGCACATCAGGCAAGATAACCACGGTTCGGTTGCCTCGTTTCACCAAGCACTCGCTTGGTGGGATAAACGTATAGCCAAGGTTACTCAAAAGCGTCAATGCGGGAATTTTTGCACTCTGCTCTTCTCTGAAGTTTGGGAGAGATTGTTTTATCATATTACTAATCTCTCTTCTGATGGTAGGCTGCTAAATCACTATCGAGCGACCATATAAACACTTCACTCATAGAGAACTTGCGAACACACTTGTTGAACTCTTCAATGATACTTAAGTCTCCGAAGCTTGTTCCTTCATTTGGCTTGGCGGGCGCTTTATTCTGACCAGCTTCATCAGGGAATCGCTCTAACCAAGTAAGTACCTCGGCTGGTTTTGGAAATTCACTAACTTTATATGGTGCTTCATCTTTTAGAGCCGCTTCGACTTGTTCGCAGAACTTTCTTGCTACCCTACGCCGAGTTCCCCCATCTCCGTTTTGTGCTATGTGGTTACCTGTTTCAACGATGGTTGCCATCGGCAAAATAAAAGTTGCTCCTAGTTCGATATACTCCTCAAAAGACGCAAATACACCCTCGCGTTGATCATTACGATTAGGTACATCAAGTATGTTTAGAAATATAGATGTATCGATAATGCAGATAGCACTCATTCTTCGCTACCTCGAATTTTAGCCAACCAATCTAATGCGTTTTGTTTTTTCTGCTTGGCGTTTACAGGGGATTTAACGAATCGGTCAACGATACCGTTCGTAACGAGTTCGCCAAGAGGCCCTTGAGAAACAAGACCAGGGTAGTCGTCAAGGTCGGAAAAACGAATCAGTTGGCTATCACCTGTAACTTGACTTCGGTAACAGAAAACTACATCACCAAGTGCTGAGTCTGGTAAAGCATCCATAAGAGCTGGGTTATGCGTCGATAGTAAAAGCCGAACATTACGTTTCTCTGCTTGCTGACGCATTGTTGCAAGAAGCTGTTTTGCGCGAGAAGGGTGCACACCATTATCCACCTCTTCAATAACAACAGTTGAGCCTTCTGGGGCAGACATCAAAGCAGCAGCAATGGCTAAAACACGCAGCGTTCCATCAGACAAGACATCTGCGGCCCAACGTCTTTCCTGACCACCAAAGTTCTCGACTAACTCAACCAAGCGGGAGCCTCTAAAACCTTCTTGGAAATCTAGATCTGTTATATTCTGTTCTGGTAGGCTTCTAACAAAATCAACAATTTGCATCTTGGCTTCAGGTTCTTGACAAAGACGATACAAAACTCCAGAAAGATTTTTGCAGTCCCCTCTTAGTTGAGCATCTGGGTGGCTATCATCACGCATTAATGAAGGAACAGGGTCAAGAAAAAGAGTATTGGCCAGCAACATTTGAAATTTATCAGTTGTCTTTGGAATTTCCTGTTGCGCTTTTTTATGCCCTTTTTCAAACATTGCTGAGGAAGCTAACTGATTGAGTATTGCGATTTGATCAGTACAACTAATCTGCGGTTTTCTTCCACCTGGTTTAAAGTTGTTATATGCGACACGTACATCTGTTCCCAGCCCAGAAGACGGCTGCACTATTTTATACAGTGGAAACCCCTCTGTAGGAGATGTGATTGTTTCTTGCGAAATATGTAATTCACTATCACGCAGAGAAATGTCGATATCGAAACTGTTCCAGTTTGTGTCGTCTGTAGAGCACCCCAAAGAGAAAATACTTGAGCCTAAATAACCTAGATCTCTTACTTGACCACGCAAAATTTGCTCTGAGTCATCCACTCGGTGTTTTAATACTGACAGTTTTTGACCTTGGGCTAGCCAGGCAAGAAAGCGAAATGCTTCTAGTGCGTTACTTTTACCTGATGCGTTTGCACCAATCATTAAAGTCAAAGGAGAAAGGTGAAGCTCCTGATCTTGGTAGCTTTTAAATTTTTTTATCTGAATTTTGGTCAGCATATTGCTTGCTCCATGTGTTCAATCTTCACGCGGCGCTTACCCGTCAACAACTGTTGCATCAGTGCCTTTTTCTCTTGTTTAAAGTGAGCAAGCTTAGCTACAAGCACTTCGATTTCTTTATCGGCAGTCGTGAGGGCGGAGGCGATTTTTTGTTGCTCTTCGTAAGTCGGACAATACACTTTTAAACCAGCAACATCAGATGAATTGATCGCAGGATAGTTGGAACCCACAACCAAGCTGTCAATCTGACCAGTTACATGAGAGCTAAAAATATATTGATAAATGTAATCCCCACTTACACGCTTTTTAGGGGTCAGTACAGAAAAACCAGTTGAAGCTATGCAATCGGCATGCTTTCCAGATACCTTGGCAAACCCTTTTAAGTTAGGGCGAACAGTAGAGAGTAAGATATCGCCTTCTTGTATGACTCGTCGCGCACGAGATGGGGCACTTGCAAACTTATGTACTTCCAGCTCGTTTGAAATAGAACCAACAGCGACATCAGACAATGAAATGTATTGAAATTCAAAATCATCTGGTGTTTTTTTGCCAAGAGACTTTCTATCGATAAATACTAGGTCGGACATAGAGTGACGCTCCCACTCCCCCTCAAACGCCTTACCCGTTTCAGGATTCACCAAACGCTTCTTACCCGTCAAAAGCTGCTGCATCAGGGATTTTTTCTGCTGCTTGCTGGCTTCAATTAGCTTTTCTGTAGTGGCAATCGCTTTGTCCCATGTTGAGAGAATTTTGGCGATTTTGCGTTGTTCTGGGAGCGGGGGCACCAACATCGGCAATTTCTCTAATGTGGCTTTATTTAGCTTAAAACGTCCAGCCCCTTGTCTTGATAGGAAATTAGTGATGTCTCGGTGTTTGAAGTAGTTGAAAAACCATTGGGCATCACAAATTTCTGAGCTTTCTAATATGTGAGCATGGTTGTTAACTGTACATTTTCCAGAAATATACTGTGTTTGAGGCATAGTTGCGTACTTCAAAAAATGGTCGCCATCTTCTCCAATTAAGGCATATGTACCATCTTGTTCATACTCAGAGATATATCCTTGAACCCTAGTTGGCCCATAATAAGGGTAATCCCCTTTGATTGTTTCTCGAACCTCTTGGCTGATTGGCTTTCGTAAATTGTTACGAATGTTAAGAGCTTCAGCTACTTTACATAACTGCCAATCAGATGGAATCACATCGATCCGAGCTTGTATGAGATCTAGCTTTGAGATTTGATTAGGCACCATAACCCAACTCCTTTAGGTAACCTGCCATCTCTGCTTCAAGCTCAGCTAACTCATTTTGTAGAGTCAGGCGCTCAGTACGTACCGCGACTAGATCGATCTCTTCTTCTTCCTCAAAGGTATCCACATAACGAGGGATGTTGAGGTTGTAGTCGTTCTCAGCAATCTCTTCTAGCGTAGCTAGGTACGAGTATTTATCGGTTGTTTCACGCGCCTTGTAGGTATCGACAATCTTCTGAATGTTCTCTGGCGTAAGCTGGTTTTGGTTCTTACCAGATTTAAACTCACGAGACGCATCAATAAACAGTACCTTGTTATCATCTTTCTGTTTTTTGAAGATAAGGATTGCAGCAGGGATACCTGTACCAAAGAACAACTTCTCAGGTAGGCCAATCACTGCATCTAGCAGGTTTTCATCGATAAGCTGTTTACGGATTTTACCCTCTGATGATGCTCGGAATAGCACACCGTGAGGCACAACCACACCCATGCGGCCAGTTTGCGGCTTAAGCGTCTCAATCATGTGTGAGATAAACGCATAGTCACCTTTGGTTTTTGGTGGAATACCACGGCGGAAGCGGCCAAAGTGGTCGTTACCAGCATCTTCAAAGCCCCATTTATCAAGAGAGAACGGAGGGTTCGCTGTTACTACATCAAAGTGCAGCAGTCCGCCTTCTTTGTCTTGAAGCTTAGGGTTACGAATGGTATCGCCCCATTCAATGCGGTGGTTATCTTCACCGTGCAGGAACATGTTCATCTTAGCCAGTGACCAAGTAGAACCAATCGCTTCTTGGCCGAACAGTGCGTATTGCTTAGAGCCTGCAAAGTTGTTTTGTACTTGCTTACCACATTTCATCAATAGTGAGCCTGAACCACATGCAGGGTCACAGATGCTATCGCCCTGTTGTGGCTCTAAGATAATCGAGAGCAGATCAGATACCTCTGGTGGGGTATAGAACTCACCCGCAGATTTGCCGCTGCCAGCAGCGAAGTGTTTGATGAGGTACTCGTAGGCGTTACCAATCACGTCCAGAGAACCGACGCGGCTTGGACGCAGGTTTAGAGTATCTTTGCCAAAGTCTTCTAATAGGTGACGTAGGATATCGTTTTTCTGCTTTTCATCACCGAGTTTGTCGGTGTTAAAGCTGATGTCTTGGAAGACGTTCTTTAATTTGGTGCCGTTAGCTTCTTCAATCGCATGAAGTGCTTGGTCGATACGAGAGCCGTTACCTGCCTCATGACGAGATTCGTATAAGTCCCAGAAAGTTGAACCTGTTGGGATTTGAAATGATTGGGTGCCCATCATCTCTGCGATTAGCTCAGGCTCATCGCCGTACTCTGCTTTTAGCTCGTCGTACTTGTCTTGGTGGACATCAGAGATGTATTTCAAAAACAGCATAGTCAGAATGAAGTCTTTATAGATAGATGGATCTACTGTGCCTCGGAACGTGTCGCAAGCAGACCAGACTGCTTTATTGATTTCATCTTGATTTATTGGTGTGTGTGGCATGGTCTCTAGCCTTTATTTATTCGAATTTTGGATTAAGTCAGTAGCAATAGCATTTAATTGCTGCTGACGGTTATTAATAAGTTTATGAAGTAGGGCATTTTCTTTGATGCTGGCCTCATAGAGCTTGGCTATCGTGTTTTGTTGAGCAATATCGGGGATAGCAAGCTCTACATCACCTAACACAGGTTTACGTATGTTGATTTGTGTGCTGCCCTCTGCACTTTTTCGAAGGTACTGCTGTACAGGCTTCTGGTTGAGCTGCCAAGCGATAAACAGAGAATTCACTGACTCTCTGAATGATGATTTGATACGTATTTGAAATAAGCTGGGAGAACAGGTTACGTGCTCTAAATCTCCAGATACGTGAGCTGCGAAATTGCGCATACCCTTAGCTATGAACAGTACATCACCGTCTTGGAGCCATGTTGGCTGTTTCTTTCCTGTTGGTTCAGTTTGAACCAAATCACTGAGCAGTAGCTCGCCAAGGTCACTGATATCCTTAGCCTGTACAACCCGCACAGAGCCATTCTTATCGTGCTTAATTGACCCTCTAAACGGATAGCCAGCTTGAATATCAGCAATTTCTGCTAGACGTTGCTTCATTCCAATACCTCAAATTCTAAGTTGTATTCATTGTGTTTTACTTCACTTGATAGGTCAAGAAAAAATGCAGAATTTAAAAACTGCAAAAAATATCTTGACGAACTTTTGAACTGATCATAGGATTATTTGCAGTAAACGAATGGAGCAAAAATTATGAGTGGACAGAAAGCAGTGCAAAACGGTAAAGCATTTGAGTCAAAGATCTTTGCAGTACTCAAGCAACTGCCTGGTGTGAATGTCATCAAAGATATTCCATATCCATCTATCTACAGTGCCTATTCAACTAAGCACAAAACTAAGATGGAGTTCAGAGCTGAGAACATCACTTTAACGTTTGAAACGCTGGATTATCAGGGGAACAAGATCACTAAAACTCGATTATTTAGCTCACTAAACATCGAATGTAAGTATCAAGAAGATTCGGGCACAACTGACGAGAAATACCCGTTGGTTTATGAGAACGCATTGATTAGTGATGCTGAAGCCACTCTATTTGTTTACGAAGACCCACAAAAGAACATTAAACGTGGAGCTTTGGAGTTCATGTACGACAAAGCACTAAATTCAGGTGAACGTTTGATAGTAATGGACTTTGACAGCTTTCTAGACAACGTGAATAACCAGTACCAGTTGGATCTGAATTCAGAAAGCCTAGAACAAGGCTCAGAGCTATTCCAAGCGCATCATCCTGGATTGAAAATGCTTGAGTCATACAGTCGTAAGCGATTTAACCAAGCTATTAGCGGCAATGAACAATGTGGAGTGTACTTTAGTGAATACCTTGATTGCCAACGAGACTTTCACAATTTCTTAGCAATGAATGGTGTTCGAAGCCGTGATTATCTGCCGTATTTGAACGAGTTACGTGACTTACGAGCAGGTATCACTAAATGTATAAACCTGAATAAGGAGATTTAAATTTATGACAGTTACAGAAAAAGTTTTGGAAGCTCTTTTGGAGCGTGGCGCGTTTGATAATGAAGAGCAAAAGGTCGGGGGAATTGCACAGTTAGCTATTGATACAAGCTTTGATCGCCTTAGTGATGCTCGAAAGCATGTTCTATTACCATGGCTTTCACAACACTGTTCTGGTTCAACTGATCCAGGCGGTTACCATAATAACTGTAGTACCGAGTTAGAAGGTAATGAGTTGCTAGAAGCCATTGAATTAGCAGATGACATTGAGTGCTTGCAGTGCGAAAGCTGCCGTAGTGATGATTCCTATTATTCTCACCAATACAGCAAACTCATGGCTGAGTAACCACAGTATCCGTTGGCAGAAGCCGTCACATTGATGGCTTGCCTTCGGCAAAACAAATCGAATTTGTTTATAGCTGAGGTGCCATTTGTCAATTTGATAGAGGAAACTTCATGTGTACAAGCTCGGATAATTTCAGCCGTATACGGCTGGGCATGATAGGCGATTAAAAGAAGGCCCAGCTTAACTTGTTGCTTTGTTCCAGTGACGCTTAATAGTCGCTATTCCTAAGTTCAAATGTATAGCAGCTTTACTCTGCGACATTCCAGCTTCTTTACACTCTAGCACTCGTCTGGTTGTTTTAGTGGCCTTGGGTCTACCTAATCTTTTTCCTTCAGCTTTAGCTCTGGCTAACCCTTCTTGTGTCCGTTCTCTTATACGGTTCCTTTCAAATTCGGCAAACGCTGAAAACATCTGAAGCATGAGCTTCCCTTCAGATGAACTCAGGTCAGATACGGGTAGGTCTAAGCAAATGACACGGATCCCCTTATGGGTTAGCTGGCTGATAGTTTGCTGTACATCGATGTTATCCCTGCCAAGTCGATCAAGTTTTAAAACGACTAAGGTATCACCAGCTTCTATCTTGTGTTCGATTAGATTCGAAAATTGCTCTCTGTCTATGGCCTTCGTGCTGCCAGACACAGTTTCGCTGATTACACGAGAATCAATCACGTCATAGCCAGCATTGCGAATGGCTAAGATTTGGTTTTCGGTTGTTTGTTCCGTCGTTGATACACGACAGTAAGCGAAGGTTCTTCCAGTCATTTTATTCCAGTATCATAAAGTCTAGTATCATTGTAGCATTGGTATCATGAACTGAATAGCTATATTTATGATACCACTCTGGGTGTATCTTTACTGGTGTCACATAATGGATGTTTATTGATACTAGCCTTGTACTACCGATCTGATTGAGAATCCAGCCAGACCTTAAACCAATCGATCTCTATGGTAGGGATTTTCCTAGTGTCATTGAGGTACCAATCTTCAAAGAAAACTTCAAACAAGTCTGGTTTGTTATTGAGCAAGAGATCCATCGGTTTTGCAGTAACATAATCACTCTGAGTGAATTCTATTTCTGCGATGTCGAGTTCCACATTTACAATGCCCCTTTCTAGTGCCTGCTGAAACTCTTCGCATGTTGCTCTTGCTCGCGTGATCAATACTTGTTTTTCTCTATACAACCAATCAATAACAAAGAGATCACCATGCTGTTTGAGTACAGGTAAAATACTTAGCAATGCATCATGAATGTTACCTTGCGAATCAAACTGATCCTTTAAAAATAGGATATCACCTTCGCTCGCCAGACTAAGCGCTTTGCGCTTCAACCCTCCTACAATCAGGTTTGACGGAAGCCAATCCAAAGACTGTAATAACTCCTTCGCTCTCTGGTTATTCCGCTCATCAACATTCATTGCTCTCTTCATTTTCTGATCAACACAATTTTGGCCTGTGATTACAGACTTTATAGTATTACTTAGATGAAAGATCAATTAGTCATTAAATATCAATAATTTAAGTTATAATATAGATAGAGGCGACCACTATACATTAGTTGTTTTAATTAGGTCATTTTTTGCACAGTAAGTGTACGAATGGGATTTTTCTAGTTTGTCTCCGCACTCAGTGAGTGCGAAATTACACGAGTAGGTTTTCTTGCTTTTGACGGTCTGACAAGCTGGATTTTTCAGTTATAAAAACCAAATAATTTAAAATCTACAGATTTAAAATCTTTCCAATCTCTTTTTTAAAGACGAAAAATGTGGTATAACTATTATAACTTTCATAACAATTATAAATTTATATCACTAATGTAAGGAATGAATTTTTTTCAGGACGTCTGAGCAAACTTTCCCAAAAATCCTGCACTTGAAAACACTGCCATTGATGGCACTTTCTCTGCCAAGCTCGGCACTAACACTGCCATTAACGGCATTTCCCCAGCCAAAGCCGCGCACACAGTGAGTGCGAAACCCTTTCCTCTTCGCACTATGGGCGTGCAAAAATTAACCAGTGTTGTTCGAGCTTTTTTTATTGACTGGGTACACTTTTCTCGCAGATGAGTTAACAGCTTCCGAAAAAGCTTTTGCTTCTTCTTCAGTGAATAACTTGCGCTCTTTTCTCTGTTTTTCCTTGGTCATAAATCCCCTGACAAACTACAACATGATTAACTTGAATCTTAGTCAACCAACCAGAAGAACGATATTGCTGCATCAATCCCAGTATTTCAATTCAATCGAACAATTCCGATCTTCTCAATCTCCCATGCATGGGAGATGCCCTCATCAGGTTTCGTTAGTCTCCCACAAATGGGAGATGAACCACTTCACCACCTTTCGCTAGTCTCCCACAAATGGGAGATGAACTACTTCACCACCTTTCGCTAGTCTCCCACAAATAGGAGATGAACCACTTCACCACCTTTCGCTAGTCTCCCACGAATGGGAGGTGCCCCACTCCATCAGGTTTCGTTTGTCTCCCACGAATGGGAGATGCCCCATCTCTACCAAGTTTCTTTGACCTCCTGCTACAACTCGGCCCATTCAAACCGACAAGGTTTGGTCATAAACTAAATTAACAACCCCTCATCTTGAACCTCTTCAAAACCCAACGCGCGATAGCCTTTCTCTCTCTTCTTAAACATCCTCGACAACATTGGGATTTTCGGGTCGACGTAGTCGATAACTTTAACTTCATCTTTCCCTTCAAACTCACGCTGAATTCGCCCTACATACTGAATAAGCGAACCCTTCCATGATACTGGGAGTGCCAATATCAAGGTATCTAATCTAGGTAAGTCGAAGCCTTCTCCGATAAAGCGCCCAGTTGCAACAAGTACTTCGGTGGTTGCTAGTTTTGCCATAACTTCCGCTTGCTGCTTTTTTTTCATTGCTCCAACAAGCATTTGGTGATTAAGTCCAGCATCCTCTAACAACCTAGAGATGATACTGGCGTGCTCTCTTCGCTCTGTTAATACGATGGGAACTTTTCCTTTAGCAACTTCATTTTTGATGTCATCAACTATTATCTTGTTACGTTCAGAGTGCAGCATCAACCAGCGATATACATCAGAGATATGCGGCTTAGGCTCAGCAGAAACCAAGTTTAGCGGGACTTCAAATGATAAGACTTTCTTTTCCAATCGCTGAACTAACCGAGCTCCTTGATCTGACTTGATACTATGCCTGACCTTACCCGCTTGCATGAAGATAATCGGTTGATGTCCGTCTCTCCGCTCTAAGGTAGCACTTATACCAACAATAAACTTGGCATGGGATTCAGATAAAACTCGTTCAAATTGAGGCGCAGATAAATGATGACACTCATCGACGATTACTTGGCCATAATCCTGAACCAGTTCATTAACGCTGTTGTCACTTCTATTGACCAAACTTTGATACGTCGCAATATCGATCTGCCCCGTGGGCTTCTTCTTGCTCCCTGTCCACACACCAACCTCAACACCCTGAGTAAAGACCTTCAATCTCTCTTCCCACTGCTCGACGAGTTGTTTATTGTGAACCAGCACTAAAGTATTAATCTTCCTTTGGCATATCAGACCAATCGCAGTAATAGTTTTTCCGAACGCTGTCGGCGCATGAAGTACACCATTATCATATTGAAGAAGTTTATCGACAGCTTTACGTTGTGCAGGACGCAGAGAACCTACAAATGTAATGGCCGCTAGTTGCTTCCCTTTGACCCTCTTATCTTCTAGCTGTAATGAAATACCATAAGAAGAACAGATATCCTCTAAATCATCCAAACACCCTCTAGGCAAACTCAAATAGCCACTGTCTATCTCCGCTAGACAAATAAACCGAGCAATACCATTTGTCGATAAGCGTAATCCCTGAGCTTTGAAGAACTTTGGATTTGAGAAAGATGCAATTTTCTTTAACTGAGCGATTAAAGGGTTCGGAAGACTAGACAGTGAGATATAGAGTCGATTAGCGATGACCACTTGCAACACTTCAAGACATCCCTCTAAAGCACTCCTTAATGATATAGAGCGCTCCCAAGGGGCTTGTTGAATACTTTCAGCCGATGTGTGTTCCTGGTGTTCATAACGGTTCAAAAGCTCTTCAACTTTTTCAGATGGGACACGCTGTGTTGAAGCCAGAGCAGCCCATTGATCAACAAAAGCTACAAATGACTCATCAACAAATGTCGAGTTTCCGCATGAACGTGATTGTTTTTGCAGTGGCAAAGCTATTAGATTACCGATGCCCCCTGCTGGCAGAACATCTTGATTAGGGAAAAGCCTATCATAAGACTCAAAAGATAGAGCGCCATGAATTTTCATCGCTTCATCTAAGAGGAAAAAGCCCATCTGACGAGCTAGCTTGGCTTCTGTGGCTTGATCGAAGAAAACCCATACATGTGCACCATTCCCAGATCTTGAACGCTCGAGTAGACAATCAATTCCATTCTGTTGGCATGCATCGACATAAGCTCTTGATGCTAATTGCCAATCGCTTTTGTCAAAATCAACAGCAAGCAACCAACATGTATTGTTTGGTTGCATTGGGTATAAGCCAATAACTTCCTGTCCTACTAGGTGACTGTAGATCGCTTCTTCATCTAGTGATTTGAACGCCTGATTGGGACACTCCAAACATTTAACTTTAGGCTTGTTACAGAGCCCTTGCTGCCACTCATTGTGGCAAGCAACTGCATAACCACTCCTCCCTTTGTTGTTCTGCCAACGATGTGCATAACATTGCTCATTCCCTTTGAAGTAACTTTTAAATAGAGCAATTTTCTGATCTGGAGAATACTCCTTTGAGGTACTCGCCACCAAACTAGAACTTTGAGATAGCAAAGATTGGCGGCGCTGTTCTAAATAGTTTAACTTTTCCTTCAACTCTAAGATCTGCTGTTCAACCCTTTCAAGCTCATCCATATTTAACCCCAGGGGCAAGTCCGACAACACAAATCAATACATGTTCAGCCGTTAGCATTATTGCTAACTGTCTAACATATTGGCCAGGCTTTCTAGCTTATTATGATTCCAACGGCCCAACAATTAACAGCATAACGCAACATGACACTACAACACGTTCCTTTTGGCTTGAGAATCGAAGACAATTCCTTTGTGGATGTCTCTGATGTAGTTCGCGGAAAGAAATGTGGCTGTATTTGCCCATCTTGTCACACCCCACTCATAGCCCGACAAGGAGAGGAGAAACAGTGGCACTTTGCTCATGCAACTCGCAAAGTAAATAAAACCGATAAAGAGTGTGACTTTTCCTTCTTTGTCTCAGTCAGGATGATGGCAAGGCAAGTTATTGAAACAGGGATTAAGATCGCTCTGCCAAAGTTCAAGTGCACTGTAGATCGCCAGGCTAAAGGAGCTCACTTCAAAGAAGAGTTTCTGGTAGCAAAACAATCAACTATCGAATTAAATGACGTCCATAAGGAAGTTTCATTTTCAAATTGTGTTGTCGACATTGTTGGTAAGGTTGAAGATTTCTCTTTTGCCATCTATTTTACCCACCCAAACCGTCCACTCCCTACTGAGCTTAATGTCTCGAGTAATCAACAAAGTGGCGTGCTAGAAATTCAACTCGATGATACACACCACTTGTTCAAAGAAAATAGAACTGGAACTCGGCAACTAGATAGACTGAAGCACTTTTTACAGAATGACCTGTCATCTAAGAGTTGGGTATTTCACCCACGAAAAGCGTCGATGCAGAAAGCAGCATATCAACGTTTGAACTCGGCTATCGCTAGCTATCAAGTCAAACGTCACTCAACAATAAGTCATTCTAATCATAGAGATCGTGCTTCCTATCAGCACAACGACCCTTGGCTGATGCCAAGAAGCAAGCCGATAGCTTCTCCGCCACCGATACCCAAAAGAACAGCAACATTCGAATGCATCATGTGTAACTGCCAATGGCAAGCTTCATTACCAGGGCAACCTACCTGCCCTAAATGTCATAACCACCTGTATGCTAGCGAGGTCTCATCCAGATAAGAACGGCTCCCTCAAACAAGAAAACTACTAGAATTTAGTAGTTCTATGACCAATGCCAGTATTAATCATATAACTCAGTATTTCATTAGATATTGCTGCTCCTCAGCTTCTTATGCCCCTTAAGATTACTCAATATCCCCAGTAAGGGATAAAACCTTTCTCATCCCTTACTGGGGATAATATAGACTTTATCCTTTTGTGGGGATATACTTCCACCTATCCTCACTAAGGGATAATTAAATATCTTAAAGGTGCACCTTAATTCTATAGAGAGCTGGAACAAATGATATATAGTCCAAAACAATTAGCAGATATGATGCTACTGATACGTCAGAAGAATGGATGGACACAGTCAGAACTAGCAAAAAAAGTCGGCATCAAGCAAGCTACAATCTCGAACTTCGAAAACAACCCTAACAAAACAACACTTTCTACCTTCTTTAAGCTTGCCCAGGCAATGGATCTAACATTGAGTATCCAAGAGAAATCACAGGTAGCTTCGTTAAATGAAAATGATGATGAGAGTTGGTAATGCAGAAGCTAATCGCATACATGAATGGTGAACTTGTTGGTACTCTAGAGAAACATAAGAATGGTGCTCACACTTTTCAATATGATAAAAACTGGTTAACCAAGGCGGTAACTCGACCACTATCATTGTCTTTAAAACTTCAATTACCAGCTATCACTTCCGATGCAGTTATAAACTATTTTGACAATCTCTTGCCAGACAGTCCTCAAGTCAGAGATAGAATAGTTGCAAGGTACAAGGCGTCATCCAAACAACCATTTGATCTCCTAAAAGAAATAGGAAAAGACAGTGTTGGTGCGATTGCTTTACTTCCTCCAGACCTCCCCTATAAAAAGGAACCACTTAGCTACGAAGTCCTTGATGACAAAAAACTAGAAACTGTTCTTTCTGCATACAAGTCTGATATTCCGCTCGGAATGCTCGAAGAAGAAGAAGACTTTAGAATCTCCGTGGCAGGTGCTCAAGAGAAAACAGCTCTCCTATTCGTTGATGAGCAATGGTGTATACCGAAAGGAAACACCCCCACCACTCACATCATCAAACTGCCAATAGGCGAAATACAACAAGCCAACGCGACCCTAGATCTCAAAGATAGCGTAGAAAACGAGTACCTTTGTATTGAGTTAGCTAGAGCTCTGGGGTTTGCAGTTCCCAACGTCAAAATAATCCAAACAGACAACATTAAAGCTTTAGCTGTAGAGCGCTTTGATAGACGCTGGACAAAAGACAAAGCAGGCTTGCTACGCTTACCTCAGGAAGATATCTGCCAAGTATTTGGTATGCCCTCATCCATTAAGTACGAATCTCAAGGTGGCCCTGGCATAGCTCAGATCATGGAGTTGTTAATGGGGTCAAGTAATGCCCTAGAAGATCGATATAACTTCATGAGGTTCCAAGTATTTCAATGGCTCATTGGCGCTACAGATGGACATGCTAAAAACTTTTCTATCTATATTGATAAAGGAGGCAGCTACAGACTCACTCCATTCTACGATATTTTGTCAGCCTACCCACTACTGGGAGGAAAAGGGCTCAATATCAGAAAGCTTAAGCTGGCGATGGGATTGAAAGCAACAAAGGGCAAGAAGTATGAAATCAGTAAAATCCTCCCTCGTCACTTTTTGGATACCGCTAAAGATGTAAACTTTAATCAAGACACGATGCAAGAGATAATTGATGAAATGAAAGATGCCTTACCTAAGGCGATGTTACAGGTAAGTGCTACATTGCCTAAAGGCTTTCCTGAGCATATCGTGGGCTCAGTTTTTGAGAATACTCAGAAAATAGTTAAGAAGATTTAGCTATATCAAACCAGAGTCATCAGGAAAATCAGCATAAGCGGACGCGGGTTCAGTTCCTTTTTCAGTAGGAAACTGATGTAACATTCAATGTAACACTAAATTCAAACAGTCGTTTTAAATCATTGAAATTAAAACAAATGAGACAACCATTCAACTCCCGCCAGCCCAAACGTTTGGAAAGGGCCAACTCGAAAGAGTTGGCCCTTTTGTTTGTCTAAAGACCACAAAATGAGATATGTTCAGCGGCAAACAACTAGCTAATATCTCATCAAAACAGATAGTTATTAAAAAGCCACACATCCCATTACTGGAATGTGTGGCCGTTTAGAACTGCTCTATTTCGCTTTTAGTAAGTTAAGACGTTACTCCATTTTCCCTAGTACGTAATCTTCATCGCTACTTACTACTGCGCCGTATTTCAGAAAGTTCTTACCTAAAATCATGCTGTATTCAAAGCGAGAACGGTCTTGAAGGTTCACTCTCACTTCTTTTTCTAAGTCACCTAACTTCACTTTCATTTCTACGACAGGGCGAATGTTTACCTTCTCGCCTTTCTTCGCTTTAATGCGCATCACATCAATAACTGGCTTGGTGAACTCTTGCTTATCGCCTTGGTTGTTTTGATAAGTAAAGGTCACCATGTCTTGGCCGTCTTTCTTAAATCGCTTGATGTTCACCGCGTTCATAGAGCTCACATCAGCACCAGTGTCTAGCTTGGCAGGGAATGTCATGCCGTTCACTTCAACCACTTCAATGTGCCCGACTTTAAACAGAGGCTCAGCTTTCAATAGATAGTCAGAGCGCGTGTTTACGTAAACGCCCTCTTTCGCCATCTTCTTACCAAGAATAAAGTAAGCTTCTTTTTCGTTGCTGTTTAGCACATCGATAGCAAACTCTTGTGTGCGAACCTTGCCAGAAGCCGAGAACTCACCGCTCACTACCGGGCGACTATCATCTCCCACTTTGAGCTTTTTAATGATTGGCTTTGTGACCTTCTGCTGTTCGCCATTCGCGTCAGTTAGGTAAAACTCAACGGATTCATCTTTCCCCTTACCGACAATCTCAAAGCTGTCCACCTTCAACAGAGGCGTGTTTACAGTAAACGAAGCCACAGCCTTAAGCGGGAAGTCATCCAGTGTGATGTCCTCTTCCGGTGAGATAATCATAGGTTCACCTGACTCCGCCACATCACTAAAGCTCTCTGAACCTTCTGATAAAATGTTTTCAGCACTAGTATCAATCATGAAGAGTTCGCTTGCAGTGTTGGTACCCAATCTTAGCTGTGAGCTGCTGTCTGAACGGTCACGCAGATAAACAAGAACATCTTTAGTGGTATTCTCATCAAGTTGAACGGGCACATAGACTAAAGGTCTCTTCTTTCCGCTCACGCTTAACATACGAACCAACGGCAATGTCATCTCTTTTTGCTTGCCGTCGTTGTCGAACATATCAAACGTCACTTGTTTGTTCTCTTTGTCTATATCGATGTCTTTTGCATGCAAAATGCTGTAGCGGTTCTTTAACGAGAAAGTCGCATTCATATCCATTCCCGAGATAGACACCACCTCTTTACGGCCAACCACGGTTGCGTTCTCTTGCTCTTGCAAATAGTCGTAGCCCGCAAACACCAGCGCGTTATCCGCTAGGAAGGTTTTACCAATCAATACTGGCGCAGAGAAGTGGCTTCTGTCTGTCAGGTTAACATCGGTTTTTAGCTCTTGGTCTGCGATAGTCAGAGACATTTTAATGGTCGGGCGAAGCAAAGGCGTGCTGCTGGTACGGCTGCGAATCATGCTGACACGCTCTAGCGGCGCCTCAACCAATACCATTTCACCAGTACGTGGGTTTTGAACTTTAAAAGAGACCATAGCTTGGTATTTCGCAAAGGTGCTGCCATCCCAATCGTCGTAATCAACGTCGCTATTGTTCAGCACATCTTCAGTCAATGCCGACATCAACTCTTTATCTTTGAGGTTCTTATAATCGGCATGTGTGCTTTTTACATGGATGTCTTCTGCATGCATGGAAGTAGTTTCGGCACCGGTGTCGATTTTGCCAATGAAAGGAACGTCTTTAAGCCCTTGAACGCTAGAGAGGTACACATTCTCAGTACGGCCTAATACCGCCTTACCATCGAGTTCGTAAGTCGGGTTTTGTGTGGTGTGTGAAGTGTCTGTAGCCAAAGAATATTGTGAAAAAAGTAAAGTGCTTAAAAGAGTTAGAGCTAGAGGTATCTTTTTCATTAGTTGGTCCGTTGTGATCAGTTCACTAATAATACTGGTGAAAAGACAATAAGTTCCCCCACCAGCAATGGTTCTCACATAACGTTTACGCTATGACTTTTTCAATGACAAACCGATGACTTTGTGTCGTATTACTTCATCAAGTATTGACTAACCGATACCCAATAACCTTTTGAATACTCAGAGTTCTATTGGAGAAACGAATACAAAAAAGGCCAACGACGCGCGTTGACCTTAGCGATTAAAAATACCCGTGAAGCGAGCTTAACTTGCTAAAACACAAACGGTTCTAGATAAACATAGCACTAAAAAGTCCCGACTGTTTTCTTTGCACAGATAGCGCGAGCTTTTTCTGCGCCCTCGCCTTTATTTTTATTAAAACAATGGCGGTAAGATTCGACGTATCGCTCAAATAACACTTTGGCTTCTGGTTTGGGTTTAGAGAGCAGCTGATTGACGAACTTTCTTGATCCGACCTCGAAATGCTGAGTATCGATTGGAGAATTCCAGTCCCCTCCCCAGATCATGAAACCATGATGTGCAAACAGCTCGACCACATCTTCCGCCATGCCTCGGCGTTCAATGTCATTACGAGCGCGAAAGCGTGTTCTATTCACGTAGCTGGTTGCCGATTGCGATGGTTTTACCGTGATGGTTCCATTGCTATCAAACGCTAAGAAAGGGTTTTGAACTGGGTTGATGTCGATTGCCACACCGTATGCATGCTTCGACCAACCTCCTCCGCCAGTGATAGGCCGAGCATTAAACGCACTGCTGTTATTGGCTTCCATCGAGGCATTGTCGTCACCGTTGAACTCACGCATTAGACGCGCAGAATGCAGTGGGAAGTTACGCTGTTTGAGTTCTAAAAAGATTTGTTCAACAGAAGGGGCGATAACATCAAGCACAATCATGTTCCCCTGCTGCGTTTCGCCCTTAAAGTTAACGAAATCAAAGTCCACTTTGGATAGTCGGTCACAGCCAACAGGTGCTCCACTATTCAATACCTTGTTATTTTTCATCATGTCACACTGCCATTGAGAAACAGGTGCAACTTGGCCGTAACTCGCCGCACTGATCAAGGTTGCCAGCAAACCAACAATTAAACGTTTCATATCAAGGCTCAAAAACAGTAAGAGTAAAAAGATAGGAAGTGGAAAATAACACACTCAACCTAACAGAGCGCATACTTTGCTAGTTCGTTTTGTTCCAATACACGATTTCGCGAACTCGACCATTCTGATCCTTATCCGCCTTTCCGCCAATATCAGAAAGCTCAGGCAAGCACGACAATGTTGGAGCGTGATAAGCAATCAGCATCAATATAAATGCGTCATAAATATCATCTATCGCGACATCTTTACGCTTGGTATTCGAGATTGCTAACGCCAAACCCTCACACCATTGCGGAGCGAGTTGCTGAATAATCGAAAGCCTTTCTTCTTTGCCCTCTTGAGTTCGCTTAGAAAAGGTAAGCGGTTCCCCTTTCAAAGCAGCGAACACCACCTCTGGGTGAGACTCTCTGATCGATAAATGTGGGTGATCATCGATGAGCTTATCTAACTCTCGGATTTTAGGAACAATACCCCAAGTTTGCTTAGAGAACTTCTTACCAAGCTGCTGCACATTGGCATTACACGCCGCGATGTAATCGGCTTGGTAAACCGCCTCGCGACACGGGACCGGAAACACTGAAGAACCGCGCTTGCTGGTTAGAAAACGCCTCGCTGCTTTGTCGCACAAGCGATCTGGAGTTTGTGCGTCATTAAAACCAATCGGCATATCGATAAGCGCCGTTGAACCGATAAGATCACTCGCTAGCTCATCGAGCGCCTTTACTACTTTGAATACTGGCGCCTGATCATCAGAGACAATCCAAGCGATCCAACCCGCCTTACAGCCATCAATTCCGATGTATTTCATTGTTTACTCTACCGTTGTTTAAAGGACTAATTTTCGGGTAAACGTGGCGCTCAATGCCACTCGTTGATTAGCAGTCGACTTTTCACACCACGTACCTGCAGACCCATTGCGTCAAACACCTCTTCAAAGTCTCGACATTGTGGTGGAATATTAGGTAAAGAAAGGGCAGCTTCAGCAAAGAATTGCTGTTCAAAATGAGC
This sequence comes from Vibrio sp. Isolate22, assembly GCF_022398115.1. NCBI lineage: Bacteria > Pseudomonadati > Pseudomonadota > Gammaproteobacteria > Vibrionales > Vibrionaceae > Vibrio > Vibrio sp. Isolate22. Next base: position 126,262 of record NZ_JAKEUW010000006.1, read on the forward strand.
CGAATCACTCCACGCCAATTGCCACCATTCGAGAATACGAGGCTTAGACGCACGAAGTTTTTCAGCGGTAGGCACTTTGTCACTTTTGCTTAAGTTCTCTTTGCTTGTGGTTGGAAAAAGGTTCCACTTATCGTTATTCGGCCAGTAAGCAAAAGGCAGGCAATGATCAACGTGATACTCATTTTTTAACGATTTTCCACTCCAAACACTGACAATGTCTGCATGTTCGGCTCTAAGTTGCTCAACTCTTTTGCGTACGTCACGAGTATCGTGGTTTCGGTCAATCCAGACTAAGCAGTCATGATAGGTCTGTAGTGAAATGTTGCGCTGTCGATTCAACTCAAAACGCTGCATCTCCATCACCCATTGATTCACGACTAGCGGCTCAATCCAAGAGTGATAGATTCTGAAACATTCCCATAAGCTTTCATCCAGTGTGAAGTAACCAAAGCTTGCTAAGAACTCGCTGTCGATGACCAGTGACTCTCGACTCTTTCGTCGCTGTTTAGGTGATAGTATCTCAAACAACTTATTCTCTTTGGAGCCTTGATAAATAAAGGTTACCGGGCCCGATTTAATGGTGCTGATCGTCTGTGAAAACAACTTCTGTAATGCTTTGGCTTCATCACCAATAAACAGAGTGCCTATCGCTAAATCATCGGCACAGAGGTGCTTGAGCTTGTTCCAGCCATCATCTTTTACAAACCCTAGACCTTTACTCGTGTTGCTGTTTTGCTGAATCCCAGCGCCTTCTATATCGATATCAATGAGACGCTTAAATTGCCTAACCCAATACAGAGCAACCAAACCCAATGGTAGAGATATTTTGCCATCGGTTCGATCAAGCACAGCACCTGAATGGGCATCTGCAATTCGCAGCAAGGTTCTTAACAGAGCCAATTTGTATGTGGCCGACTTATTGTCATTTACAATAATGTGGCGCACCTTGTTTAAGTCACCCGAGCCGTCATCTGGCAAGGTCATCACTACGGTTTGCCACCAAACCTCACTGCGCTTCAAGGTGTCTTGGCTATCATCGACATGACGCACCAGCAAAGCACTGTTCTTCGATAAACGCTCAAGCTCTTCAACCGAGACTTCATACCCCTCTCGGTCGTCATGAAACTCTCCGTGACGTAGCGTAATCACCAATTTGCCATTTGGAGCGAGTAAGTTAGATAACTTTCTGAATGCTCGCTCTCGATATGATGGTGCAATGTGCATCCACACAGCACTTACTAGTATCAGGTCAAAACGCATTCCAAGGTTTTCAGTTCGACTCAAGGATGGGAGTGAATCATCCAACCATGTAACATCTGGCCCAGTATATTCTGAGCCCTGCTCACGTAATGACGCACTGGGTTCTATCGCGATGACTTCCGCACCAGCCTTTTGCATCCATAACGCATCACGGCCACATCCCGCCCCTACATCTAGCACCTTATCGCCCTCTAAAGGCCAATAAGCTTGCCAGCTTTTATGAACAGCTTCGAAAGCAACAGAATGGTACTGCTGGCAAAGTAGGTGAGCATTTTTATCGTAAAAAGGAATCGATGAAGACATATGCGCTATTGGAGTAAGGAGTCTAGCTCCATAGTAATAGTGACCTAACAAGATTACTAGCGGCACATATCGGTTCAGCCACTCCCATCAACATTCACCATTAGTCGCTGTTTTATATAAACATATCTCCACCAACCCATTCAGATAACAAGCGCCTAAAATCAAACTCGGTTGAAAAGTGAAACAAACCAGGTGCAAGGCGACACTCGAACAGAGATAATTGTTTTACCGTAATGTCCCCAACCTCAAGACTCAGCGATAGACGTTCAATGACTCAATACTCTTACATAGACATCCCATTCAACCTACGCCACACCTGTTGGTTTTGTGGTGAGCCTTCTAATCACAGCGTTGAGTTTCCTAAAACCGCTTCGCTTTTTGCCAAGGTTGGTCATGCGCCGATAGCACTACCAGCGTGTAAAGAGTGCACGAGTGTGAAATATGCCAAAGACCTAACTTCGATTTGGGCGGTACGCGACCAGATAAAGCATGCGCTCATTGATAAGTATGCCAAGCACTTAGGTATTGGTGAGAACTGGACAGAGCAAGAGCTGATAGACAGTGAATTTACGGGCTCGACACTTGGCGGCTTTGGGCGCAGCGCTTGGAAGATGTATCAAATAGCCAAGCAACGAGTCGAGTATCAAGGTTGGCCTTTGTCGCTTGATAACATCGCCATTGAGGCCTACGACGAAACCAGTGGCTTTGAATTTGAAGGGACTCGTTATGCTTCAATCCATTCTTGTATCGACTATTTCACCAAGGCAGCGGGGGTAGACAAAGAACTGCTGTCTGAACTGGTCAATATTGTTTCGTCAGAAAGATTTAGCTACTCACTGAAAATTGCAAAGCTGAACAAGAATGTCTCGAATTCCAAGCGTTTGGCTATCATCGATGAGGTGATGCTGCAAGAATCTGAACAGCAAGAGATTCTGCTGGAACAGGCTAATACGATGTTTAACCCGAATATTGAAGAAGTGTCGGTTGCTGGCTCAACGGCTCCGGTGTTTGCGATTCAATGGGCACTGGCGAACAAGGTGGAAGATTTAGCTCAGCTATGCGCGCTTGAAGATGACTATTTTGACTATTTCGAACACCTTGGCGGCCCTGCGGCTTTCATGTCTTATAACGGTCTTCAGCTCTATTTGGAAGCTCGCCAAAATCCTGAATGGGTAGAAACATCAGACCCAAATAAGCAATATTGGCCCTCATAACCCCGTACTGGTGAACACGTGTAAGCTCAGTAAGCCTGTCTGTGAGTGATTGTTAGTCATTGTTTTATATACAGATCTAAAAATAGGCCTCACACACAGTTAATTGTTGCATTTCGGTTAAATAGAGTGAAAACTTCAATTATCTAAAACTATTTAATCACTGCATCCTTGTAGTGAGTAAGGAGTCAATTGTGCTTGCTGTTCTTCGTATTATCTTGGCTACGGTGTTTATTATTTTCACCACGTTATTTGCTTTTATTTACTGCTTGTTTAGCCCCAAGAACCCTAAGCATGTGTACTTTTTTTGTCGTTGGTTCAACCAATTACAGAAGATCCTTGGCGTAAAACTGGTGCAGCGTGGCCTAGAGAATGCACCCACACCAGAAAAGAGTGTGTATATCTCTAACCATCAGAGTGTGTTGGATTTTGTCACCGATCCAGGAATGCTAAGGCCGCGTACTGTTTCTTTAGGAAAGCGTGATTTATTGATAGTGCCTTTCTTTGGTCTACTGTATTGGATCACGGGGAATATTCTGATCAACCGTGAAGACAAGTCGAAAGCGCGCGATACCATCAAACAAGTGGCAGAAGCAATTCATCAGCGAGACCTTTCTGTGTGGGTTTACCCTGAGGGGACACGTAGTAAAGGTCGCGGGCTATTGCCTTTCAAAACGGGTGCTTTCCGAATGGCGATTGAGGCGGGTGTGCCTATCACCCCGATGTGCACGAGCACCACTCACAATAAAATCGACTTTAACCGACTAAACAACGGCATTGTGATTACCGAGATGCTTGAGCCTATTGATGTGTCAGGTTACAAACTGAGTGACGCAAGAGAACTGGCGAATCACTGCCATGCGTTAATGGCTGAGAAGATTGCAGAGCTTGATGCCGAAGTTGCTAGATTGGAATCACAACAAAACCCAGAACTTGATTCCGATCGTTCTTCTACGAGCTAACTCGCAGCGAAAACATTGAGTTAACGCTCAATTACCGAAAAAGAGACCTTACGATCGCAACTCTCATTGTTCTTGTTTTACTTGCCGACGGTTATCCGCAAAATAAAACGCGGGATACGGCAAAGAGCAATGGGAGTAAACGATGGAAGTGATTCACCATGGCGGTAAACATACGGTCACAGGATCTTGTCACGAGCTAAGAGATTCCGGCCAAGCCGTGCTTATCGATTGTGGCTTGTTTCAAGGTAGAGACAGTCGCCCTCTTGATATCGATTTCGAAACATCCCACCTCAATGCCCTACTGTTAACTCATACTCACATAGACCATATCGGGCGACTGCCTTGGTTGCTCGCCACCGGGTTCAACCAACCGATTTATTGCACTCAAGCCACCGCAGAACTTGCCCCGCTTATGATTGAAGACGGCTTAAAGCTTCAAGGACTAAGCCATAAACAAGCCAAACTCATACTGAAAAAGCTCCACTCATTGATTGTTCCCAAGCCTTATGGAAAGTGGTTTCCTATTGCCGCTAAACAGCAAAATAACGGAAAGGATCATAGTAGGCCAAATACTCTGTATGCTCGTTTTCAACCTGCTGGGCATATCTTGGGTTCTGCCTATATCGAGATAAAGTTACCCAATCAACAAGTGGTGGTATTTTCAGGAGACTTAGGGCCAAGTAATACACCATTACTGCCCGACCCTATGCCTCCTCAGCAGGCCGACTATCTGTTTATCGAATCAACCTATGGCACTAGCACACACGATGATATTGCGACACGAGCCGAGCGCCTAAAAGCCATCATCGATCGTTCGCTACTAGATGGTGGTGTCATCTTGATCCCAGCATTCAGTATTGGCCGCACACAAGAACTCCTGTTTGATATTGAGCAACTGATCTTTGAGCATCAACTCAGTGCCGACATTCCTATCATCCTTGATTCACCGATGGCTCTGAAAGTCACCCGTTCTTATCGGCACTTTAAGGAACTCTGGGGCCAAGAGGCAAAACAACGGCTTGAACTGCAACGTCATCCACTGGCATTTGAGCAGTGCATTACTGTCGATGGGCACAGAATGCATAAGAAAATCGTCAATAGACTGCGTTCAACCGGTGAGCCTGCGATTGTGGTCGCGGCTTCTGGTATGTGTCAGGGAGGCAGAATCATGAACTACTTATCCGCCTTACTGCCCGATAAACGAACCGATGTGATTCTGGCGGGCTACCAAGCGCACGGCACGCTAGGGAGAGAGCTTCAACAAGGTGAAATGCAGGTATCAATCGACAACAAGCAAGTAGAGGTGAATGCTCAAATTCATGGAATGTCTGGCTACTCTGCTCATGCCGACCAAGAAGATCTCAAGCGCTTTATTGCAGGCATTCCTGTGGCGCCCAAAGAGGTGCATTTGATACACGGTGAACCAGATACCCAGTCTGAATTCACTCAAGAGCTGATAAAACAGGGATTCAACGTTGTTTAAAACAGGCTTTTAACTGGGCACTGCTGCATATGTAGCGGGCCCTCTTGCCATCTCCCTCCTTCAAAAGAACACCTCTTCTTAAAGCTGCCAGAGCTCTAAATGGAGGTGATATATTCCAACTTATCGATAACATTCCACCGGTTACAGCCGTTACTTCCAATCGGCTAAAAGTGCGGTTTTCTCTCTCACCCCATTTTCAATCCTTCAAGCAATTCACACTTTTGTATTAATCACTATTTATGCACTTTTTAAAACCCAATCAAAAGCAACTAGTTGCATTTAATTTTAAATGGAACAATTATCGAAATAGCACTAAGCGTTAACAATTCGCTCCCACAACATGCTTTATGTCACAGTAATCCGAATGCGCAGTTAAATAATTTAACACTCAGGTTACAAGTGAAGTATTGTGTTGTTCGAAAAACAATCACAAGTAAAACTAACAGGGAAAATACTCATGCAGTCATTCGTTGATTTTTTGAATGGAATAATCTGGAGTCCAGTACTTATCTATCTATGTTTAGGTGCTGGTTTGTTCTACTCGGTCATGACCCGATTTGTACAAATCCGTCACTTTTTTGAAATGTGGCGTTTGTTACTATCTGGTAAAAGTTCGAATAAAGGTATCTCATCTTTCCAAGCACTTGCTGTTTCGCTATCTGGCCGTGTAGGTACAGGTAACATTGCAGGTGTTGCTGCTGCTATCGGTTTCGGTGGCCCTGGTGCAGTATTCTGGATGTGGGTTGTTGCCTTCTTTGGTGCAGCGACTGCATTTGCAGAATCTACGTTAGCGCAAATCTACAAAGAAGAAGACGAAGGCCAGTTCCGTGGTGGTCCGGCTTACTACATCGAAAAAGCAATGGGTCAGAAGTGGTACGCATGGATCTTTGCAATCGCGACTATTTTTGCTTGTGGTATTTTACTTCCAGGTGTTCAGTCAAACAGCATCGGTAACGCTGTAGAAGCTGCATTTGGTTCAGGTGCAATGATCGAAACAGCTGTCGGTACATTCAGTTTCGCTAAAATTTTCACTGGTACTGTTGTCGCTATCATCCTTGGTTTCATCATCTTCGGTGGTGTTAAACGTATTGCGAACTTCACGCAAATCGTTGTTCCATTCATGGCATTGGCTTACATCATCATCGCGTTCGTTATCATCCTACTAAACATCAGCCAAGTTCCTGTCGTGTTCTCTATGATTGTTGGTGATGCATTCACACCTATGGCTGGCTTCGGTGCTGCGATTGGTTGGGGTGTTAAACGTGGTGTTTACTCAAACGAAGCGGGGCAAGGTACTGGTCCTCACGCAGCTGCAGCAGCAAGTGTTGATCACCCAGCTCAGCAAGGTTTGGTTCAATCATTCTCTATCTACATCGATACACTGCTAGTTTGTTCTGCTACGGCGTTCATGATCATCATCACTGGTGCTTACAACGTACACGGCGGCGCAGAAGGCGTATTCCTTGTACAAAACCTAGCAGCAAACGTTGGTGCAAACGGCCCTGTATTTACACAGCTAGCGATTGAAAGCGCACTACCTGGTGTTGGTAAGCCATTCATCGCATTTGCTCTGTTCTTCTTCGCATTTACAACGATTCTTGCTTACTACTACATTGCAGAAACGAACATTGCTTACCTACGTCGTACCATCAAGATCCCTGGCATGATGTTCGTACTTAAGCTTGTTCTTATCACTGCGGTTTTCTATGGCACAGTTAAAACAGCGAACCTTGCATGGGCAATGGGTGACGTTGGTGTTGGCTTGATGGCATGGTTAAACATCGTTGGTATTCTGATCATCTTCTTCATGTCTAAGCCTGCGCTAAAAGCTTTGGCTGACTACGAAGAGCAACAGAGTAAAGGCGTAACCGAGTACACATTCAACCCTGTAAAACTAGGCATCAAAGGTGCAACTTACTGGGAAGAGAAGTACAAGCGTAAGACGGGTAAATCGCCAGAAGCTGAAGTGGCAGACAGCAAGCCAGTAGAACAGCCTTCAGCGTAAGGCCTTCAATTACAGCTTTTAAACGATAAATTTGCTCTAGATTCTGTTTTTCTTTAGAGCAAATGCAAAAAAGGGTTAGCCATGGCTAACCCTTTTTTTATATTTCTAAGAAACGCGAGATTATGCAGCGATTTCTTGTGTTGCCATTTGAGGTGCTTTCTTCTCACCGATTGGCAGTACTGTGCGGCCGTATTCGTTGTTGATTACTTGTGCCATTGCGAAGTAGATAGCTGAAGCGCCACAGAAGATACCTTCGAAACCAGCGATAGTGCCGATTAGTTGGCTACCAGTGAAATCACGAGCTGCAAGTAGGAAGAACAAGATAGTGAGTGAACCGAATACTACTTGCTTCGCTACTGGGTAGCATAGAGAACCGATGAACATGAAGCCTGTGAAGATGCCCCATAGAAGTAGGTACCAACCCATGAATGCTGCTGGGCTTGCTGGTAGGCCCATGTAAGGCATTACGATTAGACCAACTAGAGACAACCAGAATAGGCCGTAAGAGGTAAATGCGGTTGTACCGAACGTGTCACCACGCTTGAAACACATTGTGCCAACGATAACTTGGCTTAAACCACCGTAAAAAATACCCATTGCAAGGATCATTGAATCTAGTGGAAAGAAACCTGCGTTGTGGATATTAAGAAGAATAGTGGTCATACCGAAACCCATTAAGCCTAACGGCGCTGGGTTAGCTAGTTTGGTCGACATTGCGAATTTACCTTTATCAAATAGGGGGTTAAAAAAAACCAATAAAAATTGTAAGAAAATTTTAATTGATAAATCGCTTTTGGGGTAATCCAGTTATCGAAAACTAAGGTTGTTGAAATGATCCTATTGGGATTTTGATTTGGTTCTTGCAATTTGCATTCATGAAAACTATGGGTTGAGAGTTCACTATCACGCTATAGAAAAGATGCGAGTAACGAGATACGGGATGCGAAGAGCTAGTCTGTCAGTCGTCATTCCAAAATCGAGGAAAGAAATATCTGGAATCTCCTTTAAGTATCTACACCAACGATAAACACAAGAGATTCCCTACTACGCTCGTGCCTCGCTATAGGGAATGACGAGTGGAGTATATGTTGAGATGGTTAGGAAGAAACGAGTGTAACTTAGATGCGGGATGACAAAAGACTCTCCAGATTTGAGTAAGCGAGAACCCTTACCGTCAAACTTAGACAGTAAAGAGCGAGCTTTTCGTTGCTCGATTACTCGCATCCCGTATCTATTCACTCAACCGTCATTCCAGAATCGAGGAACGAGATGTCTGGAATCTCCTTTAGGTATCCACAACAACGATAAACACAAGAGGTTCCCTACTACGCTCGTGCCTCGCTATAGGGAATGACGAGTGGAGCACATGTTGAGCTGGTTAGGAAGAAACGACTGTAACTTAGATGCGGGTAACGAGATACGGGATGAGAAAAGACTCTCCAGATTTGAGTAAGCAAAAATCCTTAACATCAAACTTAGACAGTAGAGAGCGAGCTCTTCGTTGCCGATTACTCGCATCCCGTATCTACCCATCCCATCGTCATTCCAGAATCGAGGGACGAGATGTCTAGAATCTCCTCTAGGTATCCACACCAACGATAAACACAAGAGATTCCCTACTACGCTCGTGCCTCGCTATAGGGAATGACGAGTGGAGTGTATGTTGAGATGGTTAGGAAGAAACGAGTGTAACTTAGATGCGGGTAACGAGATGCGGGATGAGAAAAAACTCTCCAGATTTGAGTAAGCAAGAATCCTTAGCATCAAACTTAGACAGTAGAGAGCGAGCTCTTCGTTGCTCGATTACTCGCATCCGTATCTACCCATCCCATCGTCATTCCAGAATCGAGGGACGAGATGTCTGGAATCTCCTTTAAGTATCTACACCAACGATGAACACTAAAGATTCCCTGCTACGCTCGTGCCTCGCTATAGGGAATGACGGATGGAGTGCATGTTGAGGTGGTTAGGAAGAAACGAGTGTAACTTAGATACGAGTAACGAGATGCGGGATGAAAAAAGACTCTCCAGATTTGAGTAAGCGAGAATCCTTAGCATCAAACTTAGACAATAGAGAGCGAGCTCTTCGTTGCTCGATTACTCGCATCCCGTATCTATTCACTCAACCGTCATTCCAGAATCGAGGAACGAGATGTCTGGAATCTCCTTTAGCTATCAGCACCAAGGATAAACGCAAGAGATTCCCTACTACGCTCGTGCCTCGCTATAGGGAATGACGAGTGGAGTGTATGTTGAGGTGGTTAGGGAGAAACGAGCGTAACTTAGATGCGGGTAACGAGATGCGGGATGAGAAAAAACTCTCCAGATTTGAGTAAGCGAGAACCCTTACCGTCAAACTTAGACAGTAAAGAGCGAGCTTTTCGTTGCTCATTTACTCGCATCCCGTATCTATTCACTCAACCATCATTCCAGAATCGAGGGACGAGATGTCTGGAATCTCCTTTAGGTATCAACACCAACAATAAACACAAGAGATTCCCTACTACACTCGTGCCTCGCTATAGGGAATGACGAGTGGAGTGTATGTTGAGGTGGTTAGGAAGAAACGACTGTAACTTAGATGCGGGTAACGAGATGCGGGATGAGAAAAGAGTCTCCAGATTTGAGTAAGCGAGAACCCTTAGCGTCAAACTTAGACAACAGAGAGCGAGCCTTTCGTTACTCGTTTACTCGCATCCCGTATCTACCCATCCCATCGTCATTCCAGAATCGAGGAACGAGATATCTGGAATCTCATCCCTCCTCTGAAATCTTAAATTACGCTTGTTGTGGTTTAGATTCAGACACTTGAGATTGAACTTCTGAAGATGCATTCCTACTCGCGTCGCGCTTGGCTAGCAGTGTTACCACAACCAATTGGACGACAAGCGCACCTAATACAACCAACGAGCTGCCAGTTAAGCCTGCGATAACAAAGCTCACTAAAGCAATACAACCGTTCATTAATGCGTAAGGTAGTTGCGTCTTAAAGTGCTCAAATTGATCACATCCGGCACCTGTTGAAGAGAGGATGGTGGTTTCAGAGATCGGTGAGCAGTGATCACCAAACAGACCGCCAGAAAGCACCGCACCAATAGCAACCAACAGCGGTGCATCAATCGCAATCGCGGTTGGGATAACCAACGGCATCATGATGGCAAAAGTTCCCCATGAAGAACCCGTAGCAAATGAGATAATAGCCGACAGTAAAAAGGCTACAGCAGGCACTAACCAGTATGGGAAACCGCTTTGCGCTTGTTCTGCAATATAAGCCGCCGCACCTAACTCTTTACCGATCGTGCTTAATGCCCACGCCAGTACCAAAATAATCGCAACCGGCATCATGTTACCCATGCCTTTTAGATACACAGAAACGCCATCCGACAGCTTTCTCACGCCGTAGTAAGCCATTAGCGAGATCAAGGTAATCGCAGCAAAGAAATAAGCCGAAGATAATGCAGCTCTGAATGATGAACCTGCGACCTTTTGAAATGGGAAACCTTGTGGGACTAACATGGCACACAATACCACCAGCATCACTAACAATGGTGCCCAAACAAAAGATGCCTTTGCATTTTTATGCGAGAAAGGATTGAGTGATTCGCTGTTCACGCCAGAGTTGATTCCCGCTTGGCAATCACGTTCCGCTTTTGCCATTGGTCCAAAGTCTAAACCTTTAACAGAAACCAAAGGAACGATGAAAATCGCTAAGAATGCATAAAACTGGAAAGGAATCGCACCAATGAAGGCATCCCAATCAGACATGTTGACATTCAAGGCGGTAAACTCTTTTTGAATCAGGCTCATGATGTAAACGCCCCACCCGATGAATGGGATAAGAATCGCGACAGGTGATGATGTAGAGTCGATGATAAATGCCAGCTTCTGTCTAGAAAGTTTCAGTTTATCGAAAAGAGGGCGAAAGACAGGACCAACAATTAACGGAGTACCTAAGTCAGAGAAAAATATCACGATTCCTCCAAACCACGCAGACAGTTGAGCTTGGCACTTGTTGCTGACCCACTCAGTCACACGCTTGGCAAACGCAACACCACCACCCGACTTCTCCATCAAAGCAACAAAGCCACCGATGAATACCAACAGCATAATGACGCCAGCGTTGTAGCTATCAGTAAGCTGTGGCACTAGGTAGCCTTTGACCATGGTTCCAAAGGTATCAAGAGGGTTTAGTTCACTAAACATTCCGGTGAGCATAGCAACGCCACTAAGTACGCCAGCAAAAAGGCCAATCACTACATTCCTTGTCGCCAACGACAACACCAAAGTAATCACAATGGGGATGAGTGACGTGATATCTGTCTGTTCCATAGGTAAACCTTAACCCTAAAATAAAGAATAAGTATAATTTAAAAGTGAATATAAATTCACAAATGACATTTGTACAGGACTTTATTCTCTAAATGGAAAATTAGCATTCAGCTAGGGAGTTTCGTGTTAGATGCTCGAGGAACGCAGAGCAGAAACGCAAAAGCCGAAAGCAATCACTTTCGGCTTTGATTTATCAGTTAAAACGCTGAATTATATAATTAATTATTTACAGCTAATTTCATCCCAGAACCAATTCGATCGAACTGGGCTTTCCCAAACACCTGGGCCGTTTTTAGCCACGAAGCACTTACCGTTATGCGTCACTTTATCGCCATTACTCACTTGGCTAACACCAGCTTGCCACGTAATAAATTCAGATGGATCGACAACCACTGGCGGCTCTGTCACAGGTGGTTCAACGGGTGTTGGGTCTACTGGTTCTGGATCGACAGGAGCAGGATCAACAGGCGTTGGATCTGTCACTACCGGTGGTGTTGGCTCACCTGCTACTAGTTTCCAAGGGCCACCATTGGCAGGGTCATCCCCTTGTGTCCACCATTTCGCTTCGTAGGTTGCGCCGTTGTGAGTCACTTGGTCACCGGCGTTGTAAACCTTAGTCGCACTCCAGCCGTTACCACCTGGATCGGTTCCTGGGTCTACCGGATCAAGCTTATCGACCACCTTCACTTCAGGCCAACTTGCATGAGAACCATAGAAGTTAGTCACACACTTCTCGTAATCCCCTGCAACTAGCGCTGAATATGCGGTTTGGAATCCAACTAACTCACACTCAAATGAGTACCCTTCTGGGCGATCTGCGTAGTATTTCCAGTTGCCATCCCAGTTGGTGTACAGCACATCTGTTGCGCCGTTGAGGTTCAAGCTTCCGTATGGCGTTTGCTGCCAACAGGTATTCTTTTCGTCTGCTTCAACAGGGATCTGGTAGTGCGCAGCTAGCCCTTCCCAGTAACGAATACGGTTAACCGGTTGGCCTTTATCTTTATTCTGTTCACCACACTCAATACCACCGTTGATTACGTTGATGGTGGTACCAAAGCCATAACCAATACCCGCATCCAGTTCACGTTGAGATGGTGTCCAAGTACGGTCAATAACATGTAGCATCGCTGGCTTCGGTGCTTGTGGTGTCAAGAAGAACCAAATAGCCGAAGCCAAGTTCAACCATGAATCTGCAACTAGCCCCGGATTATTCAGCAGTACAGTTGCATCACCATCGAACATTACTTCAGAGAAAGCGCCGTAGTTAAAATGGTAAGAAAGCTGTTTTGCACCACGGCCGAAATAACCCTGACCTGCCGCACATGGCCAGCGTGCATTTTGCCAATCGTTCTGACCACAGCCAGTTGTGTAACCTTCTTGCCCTTCAGACCACCCCATCTCACGAACATGTACTAGCGCTTGCTGCCACTCTTCGAGAGCCAACGGATTATCAGAAGTATTATCTATCGCGATGTGACCGCCCGTCTCTTGAGAGAAATGAGCAAAAGCCGTGATGATGGATTTCTTACAGATGGCGTCAGAATCACGACCATCAGTGTACTCTCCACAAAACGCGGGGAATTTACCAATCGCGCGTAGGAAACGAGTGTAAGTGTATTCAGGCGCAGCCATCTGAGTAAGGAAATCCCATTCAGATTGAGGGAATACGCGCTCAACCCGCTTTACGTTCTCAGGGTTGGAAGATAAACCGGGTTCAATCGCTTCAACGATGGTGTTCGAACGAGTTTGTAGTGCCTGTGACCAGATCGCATACATAGGGTCCGAGGTTTTCGCTTGTTCAGCAGCCTGTAAAGCCGACTTCTCAATAAGGTAACCATTCGGGTTTTGCGGATCAGGTTGAATGTTCAAAGACGCATGACTTTGTGCTGCTAAAGTACAGCCCAATACTGTCGCCAAATATTTGATTTTTAACATGATGGATTCTCTTATCTGTCCTTAATAAGTCCATCAAAGAGTATGTGGCACGTGGGAAATAGCCTAGCTGTTGCGGTATGATTTTATAAAAAGTGCGAGTGATAGTTTTATGTATAGTTAAAGGTAACAATGCGTCTCATGCTTTCTTGAGCTGATATCTAGTTTCCAACTGATTTGGTTTCTTACACTCAATCCCCCCTCAAACCACTACCATTGACTACGCGGCGTGGAAAATAAAAAAGGTTCATCGCGGCTTTCCGGGGAAAGCCGCTTTTATCTTCAAGAAGAAGTAGTCTGTATCTCGATACCCATACCCCATTCGCTTGATTAACTTTATTTTGTTGTTTATCCCTTCCAATGTGCAGGTGTTGAGCGGATAACTTGCCGATCCAATAATACCGTGAAGATAAGGCCTCAGTTTTCGTGCGAACTCTTTCAATGGCTTAATTCCACTTTCTTGCACTTGTGCCCACCATACCTGTGTACAACGTATCATGGACATCAAACCAACTGAGCTACACCAACGTGTACCTTTCTTTGTTGGTTCTAAGAATATGGTTCGTAAAGTCGAAGAGTTTCTTGAGCAGAATCCAGACTAACCCTCTCGTTTCTTTCTCAGCTTAACTTCATTAAAAAAGCCAGCATCGAAATGCTGGCTTTTTTAGGTTCATCGCGGCTTTCCGGGGAAAGCCGCTTTTATCTTCAAGAAGAAGTAGTCTGTATCTCGATACCCATACCCCATTCGCTTGATTAACTTTATTTTGTTGTTTATCCCTTCCAATGTGCAGGTGTTGAGCGGATAACTTGCCGATCCAATAATACCGTGAAGATAAGGCCTCAGTTTTCGTGCGAACTCTTTCAATGGCTTAATTCCACTTTCTTGCACTTGTGCCCACCATACCTCCCAGAGYCCCTTAGCATGTGCTTCTGATTCACAATACCAAAGCTCTTTGAGTTGTGAACCGAGTATATAAGTGGTCATTAAGTCCTTATTGATATTCAATATTTCGGTAAGGTAACTATCTTGCCGTGGATTTAAGTTGCTTCTATTTTTCAACAATACCCAGCGTGAACGCTTGACCCATTGCCTCGCTTTTTTATCTTGCTTGAGTYTGTTGGCTTGGTCGACTCTGACTCTATCCATCACCTCACGACCGAACTTAGCAACAACATGGAATAAGTCGTAAACGATTTTTGCGTTCGGGCAGTGCTCTTGAACTTCAAGATCAAAAGCCGTATTCATGTCCATTGCGACCGCTTCGATATTGTTGCCATGCTTGCCTAACTGCTCGAAGAACGGTCGTATGTCCTTGCGGCTACGGCCTAACCCTATCCAAATGACTTGGTGAGTCTTAGCATCAGCGATGACTGTGGCATATCGGTGCCCTTTAAAGATGGCGAACTCGTCCATGACGAGTTGCGTTAACTCCTCCCATTTCACCGAAGGTACAACTTGGCGAAGTCGACGTTTATCTATCTCTTTAATGGTGTGCCAATGAACGCTCGTTAACTGGGAGATATGCTTAATTGGAAGAAGAGGCAGTAATTGTTCTATATAGCTTTTTAGGCGTTTCGTTATACGAGCATAAGGCTCCAACCAAGATAGAGACTCTGTTTTTATGCCGCAGTCACGACACTTAATCCTTCGAGTTTGAACGGAAAGTTCAACAGGAACACTGAACAACATGGCCTCTTTCACATGACGCCATTGATACTCATGGATAGCCTCGGCTYCAAGACCGCAAAGGCATTTAGCCTCAGAGTTAGGTTTAAGAGTCAGTGTAATAAGTGATGCTGTCTGGTGAGACTTTACTATTTTAAAGCCTTCCCAGAATGAAGATAGGAAAGTATGATTCGGCATGAAAACGGTAGTTTGTGTATGATTTTTGTTTGGCGACTAAACCATATCACTTACTACCGTTTTTGTTTTCAGCCCTAAACCACCTACTTCAGTAGGTGGTTATCATTCAGTTTGGCTTTGCCTGTAGTTCTACCCATGTTAAATGCTCCCTTGATTTTTAGCGAAGTCAAAGAGGACAAATAACATGAGCAGATATAATCAAGCTTCCCACGTATTTTGGAGATGTCAATATCACATAGTGTGGACACCAAAGTATCGATTTAGGATTTTGAAAAACAATGTAGGTAAAGAAGTTTATCGATGTATAAACGTTTACTGTAATCAACTTGGATGTGAAGTCGTTGAATTAAACGTTCAAGTTGACCACGTACACTTGGTAGTAAAAGTTCCGCCTAAGKTATCGATATCCAAGTTGATGGGTGTATTGAAAGGCAAAATAGCTTTAAAACTCTTTAGTAAATTTCCATATTTAAGGAGAAACAAACTCTGGGGTAACCACTTTTGGCAAAGGGGCTATTTTGTCGATAGCGTAGGGGTTAATGAAGAAATCATTCGACGCTATGTAAGACATCAAGAGAAAAAAGAGCGCGTGGAGCAGCAGCAAMTGGCGTTGGACTAAACAAAGGCCCCCTTTTAGGGGGCTCACACAAAGCCACCTTCTTTAGAAGGTGGTAATTTACTTTTCTATTTTTCTGTGAAGCTACAAGCTACAAATCTTGAACTTTCTAGTTAGTCGCTAGTAACTGACCGTATCGCTCAAGGTTTTTCAACCGAATCTCTGAGTTTGCAATAAAGGTTGCTTTTGCCTTACCCGTTAGCGACTTAGATTGAGGTAATTTCACAGTACGTGCATTCTTGTGAACGCCATTAACTAAGAACTCGTAGTGCAAGTGTGGACCAGTTACACGGCCTGTACCGCCCAGAGTACCAATAGTTTGACCTTGCTTGACTCGTTGCCCTGTTTTCACCATGCGCTTCTTCATGTGCAAGTACTTAGTGATGTAAGTATTGCTGTGTCGGATGAACACGTAGTTACCGTTGAACTGGTTGTAGCCAGATTTCTGCACGATACCATCACCAGCTGCCCAGATAGGCGTACCAACTGGGGCTGCATAGTCGGTGCCTCGGTGAGCACGAACCTTACCTGTTACTGGGTGTTTTCGGCGTGGGTTGAAGTTTGATGTTACACGACGAAAATCGATAGGAGAGCGCAGGAAGGCTTTCTTCATCGCTCGGCCGTTTTCGTCGTAGTAGTTACCGATTTTATCATCTAATACCGCAGTAAATGAATCGCCTTGGTTAGTAAAAATGGCAGCCATGATTTTGCCGCGGCCAATCACTTCACCTTCAACCACTTTCTCTTGGTATAAGATTTTAAAGCTGTCGTTTTTACGAATATCCAATGCAAAGTCGATATCCCAACCAAAGATACCCGCAAGCTCCATGATTTGGTTGGCGGTTAAGCCTGCACTAACGCCTGCATTCCAGAAGTTAGAGGTAATATTGGCTTCGGCATAGTTGTATTGATAAGCGACTTCTTTTTTATCAAAACTTGAGGTGAATGAATCGCCTGATTTGGTGATTTTGAAGCTTTCAAACGCGCTTAGTTGTCGTTTGAGCTGAATAAGGTCGTTGTTCTCGTCGAATCCAAACTGCAGCACATCACCAGGTCTTAGGTTCGAGAGCTGCTTTTTGATGTCTTTATTGGTATTGAGAAGGTTGAGTAACAAGCGGTATGAGAGACCAATACGTTCAAATAAAACAGAAGTGCTTTCGCCAGAGCGAACCGTGTACTTTTCCCAGTTAAGGACAGCGGTTGGTGGTGCATCATTCGAGCTGACGAGCGCGGAAGCATCGATGCTCAAAGGGTAATGTTTACCTACGACAAGTGTGCCCGTATCGTCGCGTAAGCTGTTGACGTCGGGAAGTAAGAAAATCGCTATGAAAATTATAGCACTAAAAAATGCGATAAAAGCCCGGTGCAATATAGGAAGGCGTGCAAAAATAGACAACATGTTCCGGTTCGTTCTGTAAATATTATGAAAATCGGCGACGGAATAGTGTAACTGGTTTCAAAATACATCGCTATTCAAGTAAGATGTCTAACTATTATATTTTTGCCAAATCTGTGGGAGTGAACAAGAATGGCGAGTATTGAAGCTGCACTAGCCGAGATCAAACGTGGCGTAGAAGAACTAATTCCAGAAGACGAGCTGATTGCTAAATTAAAAGAAGGTCGTCCTTTACGCATTAAACTGGGTGCCGATCCAACGGCTCCAGATATCCACCTAGGCCATACGGTTATCTTTAACAAGCTTCGTGCTTTCCAAGAGCTTGGTCATGAAGTGACATTCCTGATTGGTGATTTCACTGCAATGGTTGGTGACCCATCAGGTAAAAACTCAACGCGTCCACCACTAAGCCGTGAAGACGTATTGAAGAATGCTGAAACTTACAAAGAGCAAGTATTCAAAATTCTAGATCCTGCGAAAACACAAATTCGCTTCAACTCTGAGTGGCTGTCTGACCTTGGCGCAGAAGGCATGATTCGTCTTGCTTCTAACCAAACTGTTGCTCGTATGCTTGAGCGTGATGACTTCAAAAAGCGTTACGCTGGTGGTCAACCGATCGCTATCCACGAATTTATGTACCCACTTCTACAAGGTCACGATTCTGTTGCACTAGAGAGCGACGTTGAGCTTGGTGGTACTGACCAGAAGTTCAACCTGCTAATGGGTCGTGAACTGCAAAAAGCGGCAGGTCAAAAACCACAAGCGGTACTGATGATGCCACTACTTGTTGGTCTGGACGGCGTTAAGAAGATGTCTAAGTCTGCACATAACTACATCGGTATTAGCGAAGCACCAAGCGAGATGTTTGGTAAGATCATGTCTATCTCTGATGACCTAATGTGGAGCTACTACGAGCTTCTGTCTTTCCGTCCGCTTGAAGAAGTGGCAGAGCTGAAAGCTGGCGTTGAAGCGGGTAAAAACCCACGTGACGTTAAAGTACTTCTGGCTAAAGAGATCATTGCTCGTTTCCACAGTGAAGCAGATGCTGATGCAGCAGAACAAGAATTCGTTAACCGCTTTGCTAAAAACCAAGTGCCAGATGATATGCCTGAGTTCGAATTCGAAGCAGGTCTACCAATCGCTAACGTTCTAAAAGAAGCGGGCCTAGTAAACTCGACTTCTGATGCGATGCGTATGATCAAGCAGGGTGCTGCTAAGATCGAAGGCGAGAAAGTTGAAGATAACAAACTGGTACCTGAAGCAGGTACTGCGGTTTACCAAGTAGGTAAGCGTAAGTTTGCTCGTATTACTATCAAGTAATAACGCACATCAATGATTGAATAAAAGGCATCTACGGATGCCTTTTTTATTGACACAAAGTTGACGAAGAACTTTTTACAGGATTGCTACACTATGCGCGCTGTCGAGCTGACAGTAATTTTGGAGATTTTTATGAACAATACCGACCATCCTCCTAGTTTGAATGGAGAAGAATAACCTGTCTCGGTATTGATCTATTGTCCTGCCGTTCAGGTAGGGTATCTTTGTTTCCCCTCATTCTTTTCCACACTCTAGATTCTAATAAGTAGACACATCAGTGCTTTAAGCTCTTGGTGCGCTTAGCTATATATGCTTGAGTTATAGGATTTAAGCTCTTAGTGTGCACAGCTTTATGTTCTTGAAGTACTCGCTGAAGACTACTTGTTTTGATGGTCGTTACCTTTGCCAATCGGGAGATTCGCCATGACGGTAATGAACAACACTTTTTTATCTATTGAAGCTCTGTACTCAGAGCAAGACATCCAAGCTGTATCGAATGCATTTCAGCAATATGGGCGTGAACAGCAGGTCAGGCTTTTGAACTGTATGCCGCTTGAAGATGCAGTACTTGTATTAGGGCAATGCTCTCTAAGTACGATTCAAGCTCTACTTAGTGAGTTAGAGGAGCAAGGCTTTGAAAAGCGCTCGCGACATCTAGCTCACCAACTAGGGCTAATCTATTCAGAGGTTGAGCCTCAACAAGGTTACCTTTCTACTGGTGTATTAAGCCATGTTAGGCAGCGTATTGGTTGGATTATTTCGCTGGCACTGCTAGGTATCGTTTCTGGTCTTATTATCGCCCAGTACGAAGACATTCTAAGCCAATTGGTGCTTCTCGCTATTTATATGCCAGTCATCGCAGCTGCGGGGGGGAACACGGGAACCCAAGCCGCCACTCTGGTAATTAGAGCCTTAGCCACTGGTGAGTTGAAGAAACGCCAGTGGGCCAATGTTCTATGGAAAGAGTTTAGAGTGGCTATTTGTTTAGCTCTGGCGATTGCCGCGGTAATGATTGGACGTATTTTGCTGTTCAGTGAAAACCAATCCACCGGTGGTTACGACATTAATATGATTGCCTTAGCTATCGCTGTTGCCTTGTTTATTCAGGTCACAATATCAACGGTTCTCGGTGGTGGGCTGCCTATTGTAGCTCGTTTGTTCAAGTTGGACCCTGCGGTGTTGGTGAGCCCGGTATTAGCGTCAATAGTAGATATCTCAGGGATGTGGATCTATTTCACCGTCGTAAATGCGTTTTTAGGCATTGCCTAGCGTTTATATAACAGCACTTCGAAAATAAAAATGGCGCTGAAGATTTAAGATCTTCAGCGCCATTTTTTATTGTGTCATAAACCGCTTATAACAAACTGGTCGTTATTTGGAATGGCTCTGTGTTTGACTGTATTCAACCACATCTTTATAAAAAGCACGTTCAAATTGTGTAATCGGTGCTTCCACTGGTTTGTCTGGGTCTTGCTCTTCAGGGAAGTAATCACGAACAAATTGTACGAATAGAGAGCTTGGCTTCCCAGATTCATCTAAACCATATCCCGCCATATTGTAGGTTCCGTACAAAGAACCACTCTTAGCTATGATATTGCTTTGAATCGGTGGTTTCCTCATGCTTTGTCGGTACTTAAGCGTTCCATTCAAACCTGATGTTGGCATGGCTTCGATCAGGTTGAGCTGTGAGTCGTTTTCCCAGATAAAGCGAAGCACTTTAGCCATGGTCTGCGATCTCATTCGGTTGTTTCTAGATAACCCTGAACCATCAACGAGCTGCGCTTTGCTGAGGTCGATATTCGCTTTGGTCAGCAGTATCTGTTTTATTGCTTCAGTGCCGTTATTGAAACTGCCCGGCTGCACATAAAACTTAGCTCCCAAGGTTTTAGTGAGGTTGTCTGCGATCAGGTTGTCTGATTTTTTTAGCATGGTATCGAGCAGCTCTGGAAGTTTCGCTGAGTGATGGCTAGCCACTAACGTCGTGTTGTTTGTCCCTTCTTTAGAGCCAATGATCACGTCACCCTTAACTTGTATTTTCAGCTCTTTAAGTAGTGATTTCACCACTTGAGAGGTGTAAAGCTCAGGATTTTGAATGGCGAACTTTAATGGTAATGGCTTCTTACGTTCCACTAAGCAACCAGAGAGCGTGTACGAGTTATCTGGTGTGGTGATGAGCTCTAAGTCGCATTGGGTGGCTTTTTGTCCAGAGCGTGTGACAGTGGCAGCATTGGTTGTCACGTCTATTGGGTAATGGGCTGGAATATAGACGCGAGTACTGCCGTTATCTTTTGTATAAATAGAGGCTTGTGCGCAGTTGCTGTCTAGGGTCATCGCACTAGAAGGCGCGCTGTAACAAACGCCTAGAATGTCCCAAGGCCAACCAACCGCTCGTTGATAGCCGGTATAAGCGGTGTTATCTAGGTATAAGTTGCCTTTAATGGTTCTAGATTGGGACTTAGCGTACTGAGCTAACAGGCTTTTTAGCTGTTCACGTTGCAAGGTTGGGTCGCCGCTAAATGAAATGATCGAATCATTGCCAGAACGAACAATACTGGTGGTGTAATGAAAGTTGCCGCCTAGCTCTAATTTAGCTGCTAAAGCCGTCACCAGTTTTAACGTACTAGCAGGAGGATAAAAGTGATCGCTATTGGAATTAAGCTCGCTCGAATCATCGCTTAACGATTGGAGGATCAAACTCGTACTACTACCATCGGGCAGTCTATCAAGAGGGGCGTATGCGAAAGCGTTAACAGATAAAGCGCTAATGGAAAAACTACATAGCAGTAGTGTGGATAGAAGGCGCATAGAAGATTGTCTTGGATGGCTGATGTTTTCAGTATACAGATATAAAAAACGCCCGCTAGAGAGCGGGCGTTTTGATTCTCAATTAACTAATGAATCATTAGTAATCAGAATTAGAAGTCGTAACGTAGACCTAGAGCTAGCTCGTCTTCAGCGTCTGCTTTAGATGCAGTACCGTTAACAAGACCAACAGAACCTAGCTTGTCACCTTCAGAGATTAGGTTGAAGTTGTACGAGATGTACGTACGGAAGTTAGGCTTGAAGTAGTAAGTCGCATCGATTGCAACGTTGTCAGCTGAAGTTTCACCGTCAGTTTCTGCATTGTTGTACGTTAATGTGAATGCAGTCTTATCTAGTGTGTATGCTGTTGCGAATTCGTAACCAGTGTAGTCACCGTTCTTCTTCGCTAGCTCACCGTCTGTGAACGTACCAGCAAAGTATAGAGCTTCAGTGCGGTAAGAAGCTGCTAGCATGTATTCGTTTTGCTCGTCTTGATCAGCGTAACCAGCACCTAGCTTAAAGCCAGAGTCGCCGATTGAGTAGATACCAGATAGAGAGTAGCCATCTTCGTTGTTGTCAGTGAAATCGCCTGCTGCAGTTTCAGAACGGTCAGCGAAACGGTAGCTTGCTTTAACTGCTAGGTCTTGGAATTCACCTTTATAAGAAAGCATGTTGTCTGTACGGTCAGCAGCTGCAATTTTGTATGCCGCTGAGTTACCGTGGTAAGACATGATATCCGTGAAGTCTGTGATTACGCCTAGCGCACCGTCGTTTTTACCGTAAGTCACTTCACCGAATGTACCGCCTAGGCCTGCGTAAGTGTAACGGTGATCAATAGAGTCGCTGTTAGTTGCGCTGCTATCGTTAGCTTCGTATTCACCTTCGTAGAAACCAACACCGTATAGGCCGTCTTGGATTTCAACTTTACCTAGGAAGTTAAGACGTACACGTGTTTTGTCTTCAGCTTTGCCGTCTTTTAGAGATAGACGAGCTTCAGCACGACCACCGATCTCTAGAGAAGTGCCGTTAGAGCTGTATACAGAAGTGCCGTCGATACCACCAGCTTGTTTACCGTCCGCTGCTACTGCGTTAGTAGCAAGAGCTGCAGCAGATACAGCAAGCGCGATCATAGTCTTGTTCATGTTATTATTTCCTAATTACTGTCCATAGAAGTTTTATTAAGGATTTGAACCCTTTTGTGTATTGCCTGTCTTAATCAGGCTTCATAACCATGATTAGAACAGAAGTCTGAAAAATGCCAGTGCAATCCATGGGTTACTTTTTACCTCTAAAGTTCCATTGTCAGTTAGTAAAATGATATAAAACTAAAAAATGAACACTGTTTTATTATATTTGTTGTTATTTAAGTGCTTGTTTTATGGTGGCTTTTACAAAAGTGTGATCTGCGTTTATTTTGTTTGTTTTTTGTTTTTTTAGGTATTTACTTTTCTGCTTATTGATGGGGAGGTTATTATTCATTTTTGTGATGTCAGTAATTTAGACCTAGATACAGCTTTTAAAACGCAAAGTGGAATAAAGATGATTTAGCCATAAAGTTTGTTTACACTAAGCCAAATCGTTTTGTTTCTACTACCCAATAAAGTACGTTGGGTGTATTTATGTTGGCCAAAGAAAGCTTTGGCATAGAGGTAAAAAATGGAAAAGGTTCCAATGACAGTACGTGGCGCTCAGCAGCTACGTGACGAATTAGATCGCCTACTTAAGCTACGCCCTGTTATCTCAGCAGCTATTGGTGAAGCACGTGAACTAGGTGATTTAAAAGAGAACGCTGAATACCATGCTGCTCGTGAAGAGCAGGGTATCTGTGAAGCTCAAATCCGCGACATTGAATACAAACTTTCAATGGCTCAGATT
Organism: Vibrio sp. Isolate22; assembly: GCF_022398115.1. Taxonomy (NCBI): domain Bacteria; kingdom Pseudomonadati; phylum Pseudomonadota; class Gammaproteobacteria; order Vibrionales; family Vibrionaceae; genus Vibrio; species Vibrio sp. Isolate22. Next base: position 149,620 of record NZ_JAKEUW010000006.1, read on the forward strand.
ATCGATGTAACTCAGATGGAAAATACGGGTAAGATTATCTTTGGTACAACAGTCACTCTGATTGATGTTGATACAGACGAAGAGTACCGTTACCAAATCGTTTCTGAAGACGAAGCCGATATCAAAACTGGCCGTATCTCAGTGAAGTCACCAATTGCTCGTGGTCTTATCGGTAAGATGGAAGGCGACGAAGTAATGATTTCGACTCCTGGCGGTGATAAAGATTACGAAATTGACAAAGTAGAATATATCTAATTGAATTTTCTTTGTTTCTGATAAGTAAAAAGGTCGCTAAATGCGACCTTTTTCGTTTCTCACGCTACACTAAAAGATAAGCGCACTGGCTATCCTTTTGTGAAGCTAGCTTATTATATGGCTAACTTACTTACGTGGAATCTCGATTTTACGTGCTTCTGATTGACGGAATAGTACTAGAACTTTACCGATAGTCTGTACTTTCTCAGCTTTAGTTTCACGTACAATTGCATCGATAATTAGCTGCTTAGTTTCACGGTCTTCTGATGCAACTTTAATTTTGATCAGTTCGTGGTGGTCTAGAGCTAATTCGATTTCCGCTAGAACAGCTTCAGTAAGTCCATTTGCGCCCATTAGCACTACAGGTTTTAAACTGTGAGCTAGGCCCTTTAGATGCTGCTTTTGTTTGGTACTTAGGTTCATTACGCGGCCAATTTTCTTTACTATTAGGGTTGAAAAAACCTATTTTAACGCCATCTAAAGCTGAAGACTATAATTTATTCAGCAATTAGTACTTTCCTCCAATTTAGGTATCCAATGAGCAAACAGAAACACTCGGCCAGTTCAGGCCGTTGGTTGAAGGAACACTTCGACGACAAGTATGCAAACGAAGCAAGAAAGAAAGGCTATCGTTCACGTGCTTATTTCAAAATGGAAGAGATTCAAACGAAAGATAAATTGCTGTCTCCTGGGATGACCATTGTGGATTTAGGTGCAGCGCCTGGCGGTTGGTCTCAATATGCTGCTAAGATTGTTGGAGACAACGGACAAATCATTGCGTGTGACTTGTTACCAATGGATCCGATTGCCGGCGTTAGCTTCTTACAAGGCGATTTTCGTGAAGACGCTGTGCTAGAAGCTTTATTAGAACGTATACAACCAAACATGGTTGATGTAGTGATGTCAGATATGGCGCCTAATATAGCAGGCAACAATTCTGTGGATCAGCCAAGAGCTATGTATTTAGTTGAATTAGCTTTGGATATGTGTCGACAAGTTCTAGCTACCAATGGTAGTTTTGTTGTAAAAGTATTCCAAGGCGAAGGCTTTGACCAATATGTTAAAGACGTCCGTGAGATGTTTAAAACAGTCAAAGTTAGAAAACCCGATTCTTCTCGTGCTCGATCTCGTGAAGTGTTCATCGTAGCCACTGGTTACAAAGGTTAACGATTCTCTTCCAAGAGTGAGAGTTAACAACATGGCTACAGGTTACAAACTGTAGTACCCTACCTTTAATTACAATTAGTTATCGAGAGGCTTACACCTTGAGTGACATGGCAAAAAATTTAATTCTGTGGCTTGTTATCGCGGTAGTGTTGATGTCGGTATTCCAGAGCTTCGGCCCTGGGGAAAGTAACGGCAGAGCAGTAGATTACACCACGTTTGTACAGGAAGTTGGCCAAGGCCAGATTCAAGACGCACAGTTCAATAACAGCGAAATCACTTTCACACGTCGTGGCGGTGGTGCTAAGTATGTAACTTACATGCCTGTTTATGATCAAAAGCTACTTGATGACTTAATTAATCAAAACGTAAAAGTTCAGGGCACCCCACCTGAAGAGCAGAGCCTACTTGGCACTATCTTCATCTCATGGTTCCCTATGATCTTACTGATTGGTGTGTGGATTTTCTTCATGCGTCAAATGCAAGGCGGTGGCGGCGGTAAAGGCGCGATGTCTTTTGGTAAGAGCAAAGCTCGTATGATGAGCGAAGAACAGATCAAAACGTTGTTTGCAGATGTCGCTGGTTGTGACGAAGCAAAAGAAGACGTTAAAGAATTGGTTGATTACCTTCGTGACCCAAGTCGTTTCCAAAAACTGGGTGGTAAGATCCCTACAGGTATCCTGTTGGTTGGTCCTCCTGGTACAGGTAAAACGTTGCTTGCAAAAGCGATTGCTGGTGAAGCGAAAGTACCATTCTTTACTATTTCAGGTTCTGACTTCGTTGAAATGTTTGTGGGTGTTGGTGCATCTCGTGTGCGTGACATGTTCGAACAAGCGAAGAAAGCAGCACCTTGTATCATCTTTATCGATGAGATCGATGCAGTAGGTCGTCAACGTGGCGCTGGTGTTGGTGGTGGTCACGATGAGCGTGAGCAAACACTGAACCAAATGCTGGTTGAGATGGATGGTTTCGAAGGTAACGAAGGTATTATCGTTATCGCAGCGACTAACCGTCCAGACGTACTAGACCCAGCACTACTTCGTCCTGGTCGTTTTGACCGTCAGGTTGTGGTTGGTCTACCAGACGTACGTGGCCGTGAGCAGATTCTTAAAGTACACATGCGTAAGGTTCCACTAGCAGGCGATGTTGAACCATCTCTTATTGCTCGTGGTACACCAGGCTTCTCAGGTGCAGACCTTGCGAACCTTGTGAACGAAGCGGCGCTATTTGCAGCTCGTGGTAACAAGCGTAATGTTTCTATGGTTGAGTTTGAACTTGCTAAAGACAAAATCATGATGGGTGCAGAGCGCCGTTCAATGGTTATGTCAGAAGAAGTGAAAGAGTCAACGGCTTATCACGAAGCCGGTCACGCAATTGTTGGTCGTTTGGTACCAGAACATGATCCAGTATACAAAGTATCAATCATTCCACGTGGTCGTGCACTTGGTGTGACAATGTACCTACCAGAGCAAGATCGTGTGAGCATGTCTCGCCAACACCTAGAGTCTATGATTTCTAGCTTGTACGGTGGTCGTCTTGCTGAAGAACTTATCTACGGTAAAGACAAAGTGTCAACTGGTGCATCTAACGATATCGAACGTGCAACTGATATTGCTCGTAAGATGGTAACGCAGTGGGGCTTCTCTGAGAAACTGGGTCCTCTTCTTTACGCAGAAGAAGAAGGTGAAGTTTTCCTAGGTCGCGGCATGAGCCAAGCTAAGCACGTTTCTGATGACACGACTAAGCTTATCGATGAAGAGATTCGTATCCTTATCGACCGTAACTACGACAGAGCTAAGAAGATTCTCGAAGATAACATGGATATCATGCATTCGATGAAAGACGCTCTGATGAAGTTCGAAACGATCGATGCAGGTCAGATTGATGACCTAATGGAGCGTAAGCAAGAGATTCGTGACCCAGCTGGTTGGGGTGATCAGGTAAAAGCTGAGCCTGCAAAGGAAGAAGCAAAACCTGAAGCTAAGGCAGAAGAAGCTAAAGCGGAACCGAAAGCTGAAGAGTCAAAAGTTGAAGAAGTTAAATCTGAATCAGATGATGCTCAGAACAAAGATTCTTAATCGCTAAACTATCAATTAAAACCCTGAGTACGCTCAGGGTTTTTCTGTTTATAGCCTATGGTGTTTTACCCTTTAAGATCGGCCTTCCATGATATTAAAAGCAAATAATAAAACTCTCGTGTTAGATCGCCCACATGTGATGGGGATCCTCAATGTCACCCCTGACTCTTTCTCTGATGGTGGAAAATTTAATTCACTCGATGATGCCTTACAGCAAGCCGAACGCATGATTAAAGCAGGCGTCAGCATTATCGATATTGGTGGTGAGTCAACTCGACCTGGTGCTCCTGATGTTTCGTTAGAAGAAGAGCTTGCGCGTGTCATCCCTGCTATTAAAGCGATTCGTGCCAAGTTTGATGTGTGGATCTCTATAGATACCAGTAAAGCGGAAGTGATGCGCCAAGCTGTTGAAGCGGGCGCTGATTTGATCAATGATGTGCGCGCTTTGCAAGAGCCTGGAGCATTACAAGTCGCTGCTGATGCCAATGTTCCGATTTGTCTGATGCACATGAAAGGCCAACCAAGAACCATGCAAGCTAACCCAAGTTATGATGATGTTCTTCAGGATGTAGAAGCATTCTTGCAAGAAAGGGTTGAAGCTTGTGAGGCAGTTGGTATTTCAAAAGAGCAGTTGATTCTTGATCCTGGCTTCGGTTTTGGTAAAACCATCGAACACAATTACCACCTACTAGCGCATCTTGAAAAGTTTCATTCGTTAGGCTTACCTGTTTTAGCTGGGATGTCGAGAAAATCGATGATCTTTAAGTTGCTAGACAAGGTTCCAGCCGACTGTATGGTCGCAAGCGTCACTTGCGCGACCATTGCCGCGATGAAAGGCGCACAAATTATTCGCGTTCATGATGTCGAGGAGACATTGGAAGCGATGAAAATAATCGAAGTGATGAATAACAATCACTAAATATAATTAAGGAAAATCACTATGTCTGATAAAAGACGTTATTTCGGCACAGATGGTGTGCGTGGCAAAGTAGGCCAATACCCGATCACACCTGATTTTGTTCTGAAGCTTGGCTGGGCTGCTGGTCGTGTACTTGCAAAGCAAGGTACAAAGAAAGTTATTATCGGTAAAGATACGCGTATCTCTGGTTACATGTTGGAGTCTGCGTTAGAGGCAGGTCTTGCTGCTGCTGGTTTACAAGCGACGTTCACTGGTCCTATGCCAACACCTGCTGTTGCTTACCTAACACAAACATTCCGTGCTGAAGCGGGCATCGTAATCTCGGCTTCACACAACCCTTACTACGATAACGGTATTAAATTCTTCTCTTCTGAAGGCACTAAACTTCCAGATGATATCGAGCTGGCGATCGAAGCTGAACTTGATAAAGACATTGAGTGTGTTGACTCTTCTGAGCTTGGTAAAGCAGTTCGTCTAAACGATGCGGCAGGTCGATACATTGAATTCTGTAAGAGCACGTTCCCGAATCAAATGACCCTTGCTGGCATGAAGATTGTTGTCGACTGTGCTCATGGCGCGACTTACCACATTGCTCCTGCGGTATTCAAAGAGCTAGGTGCTGAGGTTGTAGCTATTGGCGTTGAACCTAACGGTACCAACATTAACCACGAAGTGGGTGCGACGGATGTTCGAGCTCTACAGGCGAAAGTGCTAGAAGAGAAAGCAGCACTAGGCCTTGGCTTTGATGGTGACGGTGACCGTATCATCATGGTTGATGAGTTAGGTAATAAGGTAGATGGCGACCAAATTGCTTACATCATTGCTCGCGATGCATTGCGTCGTGGTGAGCTTAAAGGTGGTGTTGTTGGTACGCTGATGACCAACCTAGGTATGGAAAACGGCCTTAAGCAGTTAGGTATTCCATTCGTACGAGCTGCAGTTGGTGACCGTTACGTAATGGAACAACTGCTAGCAAAAGGCTGGAAGATCGGTGCTGAAAACTCAGGTCACGTTATCCTGCTAGATAAAGTGACAACTGGTGATGCTATCGTTGCAGCACTGCAAGTTCTTGCTTCAGTGGTTGGCAGTGAAATGACATTGAATGAGCTTTCTCAAGGCATGACGCTATACCCGCAAGTCTTAGAAAACGTTCGTTTCAGTGGTGATTCAAATCCACTGGAAGCTGAGGCGGTAAAAGCAGCTGTTGTAGAAGTAGAATCTGAGCTTGGCGAAAAGGGTCGTGTACTACTTCGTAAGTCTGGTACAGAGCCACTATTGCGCGTAATGGTGGAAGGTGAAGATGCTGAACTGGTTCAATCATCAGCACTTAAGATTGCAGATGCAGTAAAAGCAAACTGCTAATTTAGTGCTTTACTCAGCAGGTACCATCAAGAGTGCCTGTGCGTAAAAACGGTTGAATTATAGAGTGGTCAAAAGGGGCATAAATGAGTTTTGTGTCGCTTTTGGCCTTTTTTTAACCGTTCACTTGGTAAAGGCTTATTTTTTAGCAAATTCTCCTTGTCAGCCATCGCCGCATTCGCTAGTATTGCTCGGCCTTCAGTTAGGAGGTCGCTAGCCTTGTTCTTAAAAATAACTTTTTTGAACGGCGCTGGCTCAACAATTAGGAACATAGGTGGAAAAATGTTTACAGTTCTACTTGTGATTTACCTGTTGGCAGCGCTTGGTGTAATTGGCCTAGTGTTGATTCAACAAGGTAAAGGCGCAGATATGGGAGCCTCTTTCGGTGCTGGCGCTTCAAACACTGTGTTTGGTGCTAGTGGCTCAGGAAATTTCCTAACCCGAATGACTGCAATTTTTGCAACTACATTTTTTGTCCTTAGCTTAGTGCTTGGTAATATGTCTACACATAAAACTGAGTCACAGTGGATGGACCCGACTCAAGGTCAGGTTATTCAGCAAGCTGAAGACGCAGTGAGTGAAGTTCCGGCGCAAGGCGACGAGATTCCACAATAATCTGTAAAGATTTGATGCCGAGATGGTGAAATTGGTAGACACGCTAGCATGAGGTGCTAGTGCCTTAGGGTGTGAGGGTTCGAGTCCCTCTCTCGGCACCATGTTTACAAACTTGTAAAACATCTTGTTGGGCGTATAATGCTCGCAAGTCGGACGCGGGATGGAGCAGCTTGGTAGCTCGTCGGGCTCATAACCCGAAGGTCGTCGGTTCAAATCCGGCTCCCGCAACCAATTTTAAGTGCTATATTTAGTCTTGATTGGTAGCAAGTTTGCACAGTGTGAACCTCACTGTGAGTTAAGTGTGATATCGAATGTGATGGCACTTAGCATATAAGGGTCCAGCAACAAAAAACCCCGGCTTATACGGGGTTTTTTGTTATCTAAGCATTTGTAAATGCGTTTAGATAATGTTTGCTTGGAATTTAAATTGGGCTTTGAGCCCTTTTTTTGTTTCTGGAGTGGTTAAATGACTGGTTTAGAAAGACAACTTACTGAAATGCTTGACGCTCCAGTAGCAGCATCAGGTTATGAGTTAGTTGGATTAGAATTTATTCGTGCTGGTGAGCACTCAACGCTACGTATTTACATCGATTCTCCAAACGGCATCAATGTAGACGACTGCGCTGAAGTTAGTCACCAAGTAAGTGCCGTAATGGATGTTGAAGATCCAATTTCAGTGGCTTATAACCTTGAAGTGTCTTCACCAGGTTTAGAGAGACCACTGTTCAAAGCAGAGCATTACCAACAATTTATTGGTCACGAGGTAAGCATCGTTTTGAAAATGGCTGTCGGCAACCGTCGTAAATGGAAAGGTGATATCCAATCTATTGAAGGCGAGACAGTAAAAGTATTAGTTGAAGGACAAGAAGAAGAATTCGTCCTGAGCAATATTGCGAAAGCGAACCTGATCCCTAAATTTTAGTTCTCCTAGAGAGAAGAGCTTAAGAGGCTAGATTAATGAACAAAGAAATTTTGGCGGTAGTAGAAGCTGTTTCTAATGAGAAAGCAGTTCCTCGTGAGCGTATTTTTGAAGCGCTTGAAATCGCGCTTGCAACGGCAACAAAAAAGAAAAGCGAACTAGAAATTGAAGTTCGTGTTGAAATCGACCGTAAAACAGGTGATTTCGAAACTTTCCGTCGCTGGGAAGCTGTTGAAGTTGTTGAAAACCCAACAAAAGAGATTTCTCTTGAAGCGGCTAAGATTGACGATCCAGAGATCGAACTTGGCGGTTTCATTGAAGACGACATCGAGTCAGTAACGTTTGACCGCATTACGACTCAAACTGCGAAGCAAGTTATCGTACAAAAAGTACGTGAAGCTGAGCGTGCTCAAATCGTTGAGCAGTTCATCGATAACGAAGGTGAGCTAGTAACAGGTGTTGTTAAGAAAGTTAACCGTGACACTATCATCCTAGACCTAGGTAACAACGCTGAAGCGGTAATCCTACGTGATGACCAACTTCCTCGTGAAAACTTCCGTCCAGGCGACCGTGTACGTGGTCTTTTATACGCAGTTAAACCAGAAGCTCGTGGCTTCCAGCTATTCATTACTCGCTCTAAGCCAGAAATGCTAGCTGAGCTATTCCGTGTTGAAGTACCTGAGATTGGTGAAGAGCTAATCGAACTTAAAGGTGCTGCACGTGACGCAGGTTCTCGTGCTAAAATCGCTGTTAAAACAAACGACAAGCGCATTGACCCAGTGGGTGCGTGTGTTGGTATGCGTGGTGCACGTGTACAAGCGGTTTCTGGCGAACTTGGTGGTGAGCGTATCGATATCGTTCTTTGGGATGATAACCCAGCTCAGTTCGTAATCAACGCAATGGCTCCAGCTGACGTTGCTTCTATCATCGTTGATGAAGATGCACACTCAATGGACATCGCTGTTGAAGCGGACAACCTAGCACAAGCTATCGGCCGTAGCGGTCAGAACGTACGTCTAGCATCTCAACTAACTGGTTGGGAACTGAACGTAATGACGGTTGAAGACCTTCAGAAGAAACACCAAGAAGAAGCAGTAGCTTCAATTGAAAACTTCATGAAGCACCTAGACATCGAAGAAGACTTCGCTCAACTACTTGTTGAAGAAGGTTTCTCTACACTAGAAGAAGTTGCTTATGTACCAGTAAACGAACTTCTTGAAGTTGATGGCCTAGACGAAGGCATCGTAGAAGAGCTACGTAACCGTGCAAAAGATGCACTAACGACTCTAGCACTTGCGAAAGAAGAGACGTTTGACGGTGTTGAACCAGCTGAAGACTTGCTAGCACTTGAAGGCCTAGAGCGTGAAATGGCTTACAAACTTGCAGCAAAAGGCGTGACAACATTGGAAGACCTAGCTGACCAAGGCGTTGATGAACTAGAAGGCATTGAAGACCTAACTGCAGAACGTGCTGGTGAGCTAATCATGGCTGCACGTAACATCTGTTGGTTCGGCGACGAAGAATAATTCAGCAAGGAGAGAAAGCGGTATGACACAATTAACAGTTAAAGCACTGAGTGAAGAGATTGGTACGCCAGTTGACCGCTTAATTGAACAACTTGCTGATGCAGGCATGAAGAAATCAGGGTCGGATCAAGTAACTGATTCAGAGAAGCAAACATTGCTAACGCACCTTAAAAAGGAGCATGGCGATACTTCTGGTGAAGCAGAGCCGACTCGTTTAACTCTTCAACGCAAGACCCGCAGCACGCTAAGTGTTGCCGCTGGAGGCGGTAAGAGTAAGGATGTTCAAGTAGAGGTACGTAAAAAGCGTACTTACGTGAAGCGCAGCGCTATTGAAGATGAAGCGAAACGTGAAGCTGAGGAAGCAGCGAAGCGTGAAGCGGAAGAGAAAGCACGTAAAGAAGCTGAAGAGCTTGCGAAACGTGAAGCTGCAGAGAAAGCACAGCGCGAAGCTGATGAGAAAGCAAAACGTGAAGCGGATGCAAAACGTGAAGCTGAAGAAAAAGCTCAACGCGCCCAAGCTGAAAAGGCTAAAAAAGACATGAATTCAAAAAATGCAGACGCTAACGCACAAGCGAAAAAAGAAGCGGATGAACTAAAAGCTCGTCAAGAGCAAGAAGCACAGCGTAAAGCTGAAGCTGAAGCGGCGAAGCTAGTTGAAGAAGCTCGTAAACTAGCTGAAGAGAACGAAGCGCGCTGGTCTGAAGAAGAGCAGAAGAAGAAAGAACAAGAGAAGTCTGCGGACTACCACGTGACAACTTCTACTTACGCTCGTGAAGCTGAAGATGCAGCTGACCAGAAAGAAGAAAAAGCGCCTCGTCGTCGTAAAAAGAAAGCAGCTCCAGCTAACCAACCTGGTAACAACCGTGGTGGTCGTAACCAACGTGGTCGTGGTGCTAAAGGTAAGCTTGCTAAACCAACTTCAATGCAGCAAGGCTTCGATAAGTCAGCAACTGTTGCTAAATCTGACGTTGCTATCGGCGAAACTATCGTTGTATCTGAACTGGCTAGCAAAATGTCAGTTAAAGCAACTGAAGTTATCAAAGTAATGATGAAGATGGGCGCTATGGCGACTATCAACCAAGTGATCGATCAAGAAACAGCACAACTTGTTGCTGAAGAAATGGGTCACAAGGTAATCCTACGTAAAGAAAACGAGCTTGAAGAAGCAGTACTAGCCGATCGTGATAACGATGCTATCGCTGAAGGTCGTGCTCCAGTTGTTACTATCATGGGTCACGTTGACCACGGTAAAACATCGACACTTGACTACATTCGTAAAGCACACGTTGCTTCTGGCGAAGCTGGCGGTATCACGCAGCACATCGGTGCTTACCACGTAGATACTGACAACGGCATGATCACTTTCCTTGATACTCCTGGACACGCGGCGTTTACTGCAATGCGTGCTCGTGGTGCTCAAGCGACAGATATCGTTGTACTAGTTGTTGCAGCAGACGATGGCGTAATGCCACAAACAATCGAAGCGATCCAGCACGCGAAAGCGGCAGGCGTTCCTCTGATTGTTGCTGTGAACAAGATCGATAAAGAGGGTGCAAACCCAGACAACGTTAAGAATGAGCTAGCTCAATACGACGTAATCCCTGAAGAGTGGGGCGGTGAGAACATGTTCGTTCACATCTCTGCTAAACAGGGTACAAACATCGATGGTCTTCTAGAGGCAATCCTTCTTCAGTCTGAAGTTCTTGAACTGACTGCAGTTAAAGAAGGCATGGCATCTGGTGTTGTTGTTGAATCTCGTCTTGATAAAGGCCGCGGTCCAGTTGCAACAATCCTAGTTCAGTCTGGTACTCTAAACAAAGGCGACATCGTTCTTTGTGGTCAAGAGTACGGCCGTGTTCGTGCAATGCGCGATGAAAACGGTAAAGAAGTAGCGACAGCAGGTCCTTCTATCCCAGTAGAGATCCTAGGTCTTTCTGGTGTACCAGCTTCAGGTGATGAAGCAACAGTAGTACGTGATGAGCGTAAAGCTCGTGAAGTTGCGAACTACCGTCAAGGTAAATTCCGTGAAGTTAAACTAGCTCGTCAACAGAAAGCGAAGCTAGAGAACATGTTCTCTAACATGGCTGCTGGTGAAGTTGCTGAACTAAACGTAGTACTAAAAGCTGACGTTCAAGGTTCTGTAGAAGCAATCGCTGACTCTCTACTGAAACTATCAACTGAAGAAGTTAAAGTGAACATCGTAGGTTCTGGTGTTGGTGGTATTACTGAAACTGATGCAACACTTGCAGCAGCTTCTAACGCTATCATCCTTGGTTTCAACGTTCGTGCTGACGCAACTGCGCGTAACACGGTTCAGAACGAAAACCTAGATCTACGTTACTATTCAATCATTTACCAACTGATCGACGAAGTGAAACAGGCAATGGGCGGCATGCTTGCTCCTGAATTCAAACAAGAGATCATTGGTCTTGCTGAAGTACGTGACGTATTTAAGTCACCTAAACTTGGCGCGATCGCTGGTTCTATGGTTACTGAAGGCGTAATTAAGCGTAACAACCCAATCCGCGTACTACGCGACAACGTTGTTATCTACGAAGGTGAACTAGAGTCACTTCGTCGCTTCAAAGACGACGTTCAAGAAGTTAAGAATGGTTACGAGTGTGGTATCGGCGTTAAGAACTACAACGACGTACGCGTTGGTGACCAGATCGAAGTATTCGAAATCGTTGAGGTTAAACGTACTCTAGACTAATCGTCTGTACGACTCGACATATTGACTAAGGTTACTAACATTACTAGTAAAGGTAAGAAGTAATCGGTTGTTGAATACACCATGGGGGGCTGGTAATTACCAAGCCCCCCATCTTTCTAAGTGAGAAAAGAAAATGTCAAAAGAATTTAGCCGCACACAACGTGTGTCTCAGCAGCTTCAAAAAGAGCTTGCTCTTATCCTACAACGTGAAGTTCGTGACTCACGTATCGGTATGGTAACGATCTCAGACGTAGAAGTGTCTCGTGACCTTGCGTACGCAAAAGTTTTCGTTACTTTCCTATGTATTGGTGAGCAAACACCTGAATCATGCCTTGCTGCTCTTAAAGAGCACGAAGTGCCAATCCGTATGGCGCTAGGCAAGCGTATTCGTCACCGTCTAACACCTGAAGTACGTTTTACTTACGACAACACACTAGTAGAAGGCATGCGTATGTCTAACCTAGTAAGTGAAGTTCTGAATGACGACAAGCGTAAGCAAGCAGCAGCAGGCCGCACTGACGAAACTCAGTCTAAGGGCGAAGAGTAATGGCTCGCCGTCGTAAAGGTCGCCCTATTAACGGGGTAATTCTGTTAGATAAGCCAACTGGCATTTCATCTAATGATGCACTGCAAAAAGTAAAGCGTATTTACTTTGCAGAGAAGGCGGGGCACACAGGTGCACTGGATCCTCTTGCGACTGGCATGCTGCCAATCTGTCTTGGTGAAGCAACGAAATTCTCTCAGTTTCTTCTAGATTCTGATAAGCGCTACGTTGTGATTGCTAAGCTTGGTGAGCGTACCAATACTTCAGACTCTGATGGTGAAGTGGTTGAAACTCGTGAAGTGAATGTGACTCAAGAGCAACTTGAGCGTTGCATTGAAAGCTTCAAAGGTGAAACTGACCAAGTTCCGTCAATGTTCTCTGCATTGAAGTACCAAGGCAAGCCACTGTACGAGTACGCTCGTGCTGGTATCGAAGTGCCACGTGAATCACGTAAGATCACTGTCTACTCGATTGATCTGCTTCGCTTTGAAGGTGATGAAGTTGAGATGGAAGTGCACTGTTCGAAAGGTACTTACATCCGTACGATCACGGATGACCTTGGCGAAATGCTAGGTTGTGGTGCTCACGTCACCATGCTTCGTCGTACTGGTGTTGCGAAATACCCTTACGAGCGCATGGTAACATTAGAGCAGCTTAACGAGATCTTAGAGCAAGCACAGGAGCAAGATATTGCACCTAAAGAGCTGCTTGACCCGCTATTGATGCCAATGGATACTGCCGTTGAAGATCTACCAGAAGTTAATTTGAATGCGGAACTGACTGACCTAGTTCAGCACGGTATGCCTGTTCAAGTTGCTGGTGCGCCAACAGAAGGTACGGTTCGCATGACAAGCGGTGAAGAAAAGCTGTTTGTTGGTGTTGCTCAGATTGCTGACGATGGTCGAGTTGCACCGAAACGTTTGGTTGTTTTCAGAGATGAAGAGCCACAAGCGTAACGCTGAACATAGCGTTTAGCCTTGAAAAGCGAATCAATAAAATAGAAAGCGAACGCTTAATCTAAGCGCTTCGCTTTTTTCGTTTCTAAGGCCATCGATTGTTATTGCACCAACTGACAAACTTCCCTATAATCCTCGGTTCGCGTAGCGGCTGAATCAGAGATTGGCTGCTACAAATATTAAACTACTCTTATCAGGAGAGAATTATGTCTCTGAATGCAGAAACTAAAGCAGCAATCGTTGCAGAATACGCGCGCTCTGAAGGCGACACAGGTTCACCAGAAGTACAAGTAGCACTACTTACTGCTTCTATCAACCACCTACAAGGTCACTTCAAAGCTCACAAAGGCGATCACCACAGCCGTCGTGGTCTTCTACGTATGGTTTCTAGCCGTCGTAAGCTTCTTGACTACCTGAAAGGTAAAGACCTTTCTCGTTACCAAGACCTAATCAAGCGCCTAGGCCTACGTCGCTAATAGCGATGTCTGCAAAGACTGTTTGAAGAAAAAGGAGCATTTATTGCTCCTTTTTTTGTACCTGAAAGACAGAGTTTGAACTATTTCACGGAGCTTTTTCAGTACGAAAATATCCCTGTATATAAAAATAGTTTATACTATGCCTCGCCTGTACAGCTAACTGTATAGGTATTATACGACCCAGAAGTTACAGTCACAGATGTCGGCCAATAGGTCGCGACTATTCAAAGTGGATGTACGCTGTATTTTTTCGATACAGCGAATAAATTCCGTCTGCTTCGACTAGTCGCGATTGGTGATTTTTGGGTTTCAACTTACTGACTCTAAAGAACAATCTTTGGATAAAGGAAATACAATGTTTGAGAAACCAGTTGTAAAAACGTTTCAGTACGGTAACCACACAGTTACTCTAGAAACTGGCGTTATTGCTCGTCAAGCTACTGCAGCAGTTATGGTAACAATGGACGATACTTCAGTATTCGTATCTGTTGTTGGTAAAAAAGAAGCGGTACAAGGTCAAGACTTTTTCCCTCTAACGGTTAACTACCAAGAGCGTACATACGCTGCTGGTAAAATCCCAGGTGGCTTCTTCAAGCGTGAAGGTCGTCCATCAGAAGGCGAAACACTAACGGCTCGTCTAATCGACCGTCCAATTCGTCCTCTTTTCCCAGATGCATTCAAGAACGAAGTTCAAGTTATCGCTACAGTAATGTCTGTAAACCCAGACGTTCAGCCTGACATGGTAACAATGATCGGTACTTCTGCAGCACTTGCTATCTCTGGTATCCCGTTCAACGGTCCTATCGGTGCAGCACGTGTTGGTCACATCGACGGTCAACTAGTACTTAACCCAAGCAACACTGAGCTAGAAACGTCTAAGCTTGACCTTGTTGTTTCTGGTACTGCTGGCGCGGTTCTAATGGTTGAATCTGAAGCAGACAACCTAACAGAAGAAGAGATGCTATCAGCGGTAGTATTTGGTCACGATCAACAACAAGTTGTTATCAACGCGATCAACGAATTCGCAGCTGAAGTTGCTACTCCTGCATGGGATTGGGTTGCTCCAGAAGAGAACACTGCGCTTAACACTCGCATCGCTGAGCTTGCAGAAGCTAAGCTAGTTGAAGCGTACCAAATCACAGAGAAAATGACTCGTTACGACCGTATCCACGAGATCGCGGCTGAAGTTAACGAAGTACTAGTATCTGAAGATGAAGAAGTGAACCTAAAAGAAGTTCACTCTATCTTCCACGACCTAGAGAAAACTGTTGTACGTCGCAGCATCATCGCTGGTAACCCACGTATCGATGGCCGTGAAAAAGACATGGTTCGTGCACTAGACGTTCGTACTGGCGTTCTTCCACGTACTCACGGTTCTTCTCTATTCACTCGTGGTGAAACTCAAGCTATCGTTACTGCTACGCTTGGTACACAACGTGACGCTCAAATCATCGATGAGCTAACAGGCGAGCGTAAAGACAACTTCCTACTACATTACAACTTCCCTCCATACTGTGTTGGCGAAACTGGTTTTGTAGGTTCTCCTAAGCGTCGTGAAATCGGCCACGGTAAACTAGCTAAGCGTGGTATCGCTGCAGTAATGCCTTCTGTTGATGAGTTCCCATACACAGTTCGTGTTGTATCGGAAATCACTGAATCTAACGGTTCTTCTTCAATGGCTTCTGTATGTGGTACATCTCTAGCACTTATGGATGCTGGTGTTCCAATCAAGTCTTCTGTTGCGGGTATCGCAATGGGTCTTGTTAAAGAAGGCGACGACTTCGTTGTTCTTTCTGACATCCTTGGTGATGAAGACCACCTAGGTGACATGGACTTTAAAGTAGCAGGTACTAACGACGGTATCACTGCACTTCAAATGGACATCAAGATCGAAGGTATCACTAAAGAGATCATGCAAATTGCTCTTAACCAAGCGCAAGGTGCACGTAAGCACATCCTTTCAGTGATGGATGAAGCTATTTCTGGTGCTCGTGAAGAGATCTCTGAATTCGCTCCACGTATCCACACAATGAAAATCAGCTCTGATAAGATCAAAGATGTTATCGGTAAAGGCGGCGCAGTTATCCGTGCTCTTTGTGAAGAAACTGGTACTACAATCGAAATCGAAGATGACGGCACAATCAAGATTGCTGCTACTGAAGGCGCTGCTGCTAAAGAAGCTATCCGTCGTATCGAAGAGATCACAGCTGAAGTTGAAGTTGGCCGCATTTACCAAGGTAAAGTTGCTCGTCTAGCTGACTTCGGTGCATTCGTAACTATCCTTCCAGGTAAAGATGGTCTAGTACACATCTCTCAAATCGCTGACAAGCGCGTTGAGAAAGTGTCTGACTACCTAACTGAAGGTCAAGAAGTTCCAGTTAAGGTTCTTGAGATTGACCGTCAAGGCCGTGTACGTCTGAGCATGAAAGAAGCAGTTGAAACGCCAGCTGAAGGCGAAGCACCTGCTGCTGAGTAATTCTCAGTGTGTCGATAGTAATATCGCTTTTTAGTGATTTTTAACCTATCGTCAACAAAGCATGTTATAAAGGGGAGCATATCGCTCCCCTTTTTAATTGCGGTCATAACAGGAGTAATTATTTGTGAAATGGTTTCAAACCGTGAGTATGTGTTTACTGCTTGTACTAACCGGCTGTGCAACAACATCAGATAACGCCTCAAGTTGGGTTTACCCGCCAATGGCTGTGCCTTTACAACCGAGCGTCCAGCAAGAAGTTCAGATTGCACGTTTGAGTCAGCTACTGCAGCGCCCAGATCTGAATGATGAAGTTAGAGCTAAGATGCTGTTTGAACGTGGTAACTACTACGACAGTGTCGGCTTGAGGGATTTAGCGCGTTTAGACTTTAATCAATCTCTTTCATTGAACCCAGCTCAGCCTGATATCTTCAACCTTTTGGGTGTCTACTTCACGCAAGTAGGGGAGTTTGATGCGGCTTATGAATCTTTCGATTCTACGCTCGAGCTTGATCCTGCTAATTCATATGCAGAGAGAAACCGCGCTATCGCACTCTACTATGGTGAGCGTTACGACTTAGCCAATGAAGAAATGATGAAGCATTACGCCGATGATCCGAGCGATCCATTCCGCGCGCTTTGGTTATACATCATTCAGCATGAGCTAACGCCAGAGCAAGCTAAGCTTGACCTGCAAAAACGCTATGAGAATCATGACGAGCAGTGGGGCTGGGTATTAGTCGCTATCATGCTCGATGACATCACGGAAGAGCAGGCATTCAAAGCTATCTTAACAGGTACTCGTGACAATACGTTGCTTGCACAGCGCTTAACCGAGACATACTTCTATCTGGCTAAGCGTTACCACATGAATGGCGACTACGCGAATGCGATCTCTTTGTATAAGTTATCGGTCTCTTTTAACGTATTTGAATACGTAGAGCATCGTTACTCTTTCTTAGAGTTGAGCCGTATTTTCACTACGCTAAAAGCAGAGCATCTCGCTCAAGCTAAGCTGGCTGAAGCAGAGCAAGAAGCTGATGCTCGCTAAATAGATCATTTTTACTATCAAAGCCGCTGCCAGTCAGCGGCTTTTTTGTGGTTCATCGCGGATTAGCGGGAACTAAAAACAAAAACGGTAGTAAGTGATATGGTTTAGTCGCCAAACAAAAATCATACACAAACTACCGTTTTCATGCCGAATCATACTTTCCTATCTTCATTCTGGGAAGGCTTTAAAATAGTAAAGTCTCACCAGACAGCATCACTTATTACACTGACTCTTAAACCTAACTCTGAGGCTAAATGCCTTTGCGGTCTTGAAGCCGAGGCTATCCA
>NZ_JAKEUW010000060.1:0-28975 GCF_022398115.1 Vibrio sp. Isolate22
GACATTGATATCTCCTTCGACCTAACGGACGGTACCGATACGGTGACCGCGACGGCAGACCTAACGGTCAATCCGATGAGCGACCCAACGGTGGTGAGTGATGTTAGTTACACCATTGATGAAGATGGCACATTAACGTTCACCGATGCGCAACTTCTGGCGGGGGCGTCAGACGCCGATGGTGAAACGTTGTCGATTGACTCCGTGACTTACACAGGAACGGATGGKGTTTTAACCAACAACAATGACGGTACTTACAGTTTTGAGCCGAATGAGAACTTCAATGGCGAAGTGGACCTAAGCTTCTCCGTGACAACTGGCTCAGAAACGGTGGGTGCGACCATTGGTGTGACGGTTGACGCGGTGAATGATAAGCCATTGGCGGGCAGCACGTCTTACACGGTGAATGAAGATAACTCGATCACCATCAGTAACGAGCAGATACTTGCAAATTCGTCAGATATTGATGGCGATGACATTAGCGTGAGTACCGTCACTTACGGTGGCTCTGATGGCGTGTTTACGACCAACGATGATGGCACGTATACGTTTGCACCGAATGAGAACTTCAACGGTGATGTGAGCTTCAATGTAGTAATCCGAGATGAGGATGGCGAAACCGCATCAACAACAGCGGGCCTAACCGTTGTAGAAGTGAACGATGCACCGGTTGCGGGTTCAACCAGTTACTCTGTGAATGAAGATGAAGTGATTAACTTCACTGAAGCGCAGTTACTGGCTCAATCGAGTGATGTGGAAGGTGATGTTAGTCTAGACAGTGTGACGTACACGGGTGCTGACGGCATCTTAACGGCGAATGACGACGGCACCTACAGCTTTGCACCGAATGAGAACTTCAACGGTGGTGTGAGCTTAACGGTTGTGGTTGCCGATGAAGATGGTGAGAAAGTCTCGACGACGGCCGAAGTGGATGTGAAGGCCGTTAATGATGCGCCAGTGAGCGGTGATTTGGCTTACACGGTCAATGAAGACGCATCGATTACCTTGAGCCAAGCGCAATTGTTGGCACAAGCGACCGATGTGGAAGGCGATGACCTAACGGCAGCGAACTTGTCTGTTGGCGGTAACGCGACGGTGACGGCAAATGATGACGGCAGCTTCACTATTACGCCGGATGCGGATTTCAATGGCGACATTGATATCTTCTTCGACCTAACGGACGGCACCGATACGGTGACCGCGACGGCTGACTTAACCGTTAATCCAGTTAATGATGCACCTCAGTCGACTTCTCTTACTATAGACGGTACTGAAGATACAACTATTGTTATCACTCAAGAAATGTTGTTGGCAAACGCTTCTGATATTGATAATACCAATGGTGAGCTGTCCGCTTCGGATCTTGTTATTGACGAGCAGTATGGTGCATTAGTTGCTAACGGTGATGACACTTGGTCGTTTACACCAGCTCAAGATCTAAATGGCGAAATACCAATGTCATTTAATGTTAGCGACGGTGAGTTAACTACATCGGTTGATGGAAAGCTTGACTTAGAAGCAACTAATGATGCTCCAGAGGCGCCAACCATTCAGATGCAAGGCGAAGAAGATGTGGTCATGGTGATTGACCCGGCTTACATCGCGGATAAAGTGACGGACCTGGATGGTGATGAGATCAGTATCGAAAGCATTACGGTTCGAGCTCCTGCAAACGCAATCTTAACTCAGCAACCAGACGGCATGTATCACTTAGTGACTACTCAAGACTTTAACGGCTTAGTAGAACTCGGTTATCAAGCTACTGACGGTGAAGAAGTGGTTGATGGCTCGCTGAATGTGGATGTCATTCCGGTTAACGACGCACCATTCAATGTCGGTAACGCAATGATGACAACGGACGAAGATGGCGCGTTCACCTTCGATGCTGGCGACTTAATGAACCTGTTCGGTGACATTGATACTGCTGACCTTGTTGTTTCTCGCATTATCACCGCAGACGGTGAAGATGGCGGAGAAGTAACAGGCAACGGTGATGGCACTTGGACATTCACACCAACGGGCGACTTTGCAGGCGTTTCTGACCTACAAGTTGTGGTGAGTGATGGTGAGTTTGAAACGGTTCTAGATGTTCCTGTGTACGTTCGTCCTGTTGCGGATGGCGCAGTGATTACAACCGACCATGACGGTCCACTTGTCTTCGGTGAAGATGAAACGGGTCACCTAGGATTGAACGTCGGCTTAGTCGATGATTCAGAAACCCTAAGTAACTTAGTGATGACGGGTTTCCCTGTTGGTTTTGAAGTGACTGATGGTGTGAACACCGTAATGATCACTGAACCGGGTCAATACATTGACTTGTTCGACTGGGATATCTCAAACATTCAAATGACACCACCCGAAGACTTCCATGGAGAGTTCTTCGTAACCGTAAGCGCAACAACGGTTGATTACGGAGATGAACCAGAAGCGTTTGAGGGTGGTATCGATTCAGGTGATTTCGAAACTGTTGCGGGTGACTCAATTATCCTAACAGCGGATGACCTAATTGGACTTGCTGAAAATGTAAACGCAGATGGTGATGATGAAGTGAAATTGGTTCACCTAGCGGACCGTAGCCAAGGTGAGATTGTCGATAATGGCGATGGCACGTGGACGTTTACACCAGCTCTTGGTTTTACTGGTGAAGCAAACATTGCTTACGTGGTCGATAAAGATGGTGTGCTTCATGATGAGCAAACTGGCGTAGTCGTCAAAGAAGGCGATTCACAAGAGAATGCGACACCAGAAGTTAACAGCATCACAACGACGGAAATCGCAGCAGATGCTATCTTGTCGTTCACTGACGAAGACATGTTAGCAAATCTGAGCGATGCAGAAGGCGATAGCTTGAGCATTGAGTCAGTAAGCTTGATGGAAGGTCTGGGCGTAATAGAAAGCGATAACCAAGGTAACTACCAATTCACACCAGCCGAAGGTTACACCGGCGATGTTCAAGTTGGATTTATTGCTACCGATGGCGAAAATCGCATCGAAAGCTTCTTCAATGTGGATATCCAAGGTGGTGATGAAGCGATTGCGAGTGACGGTTATGCATTAGCCGACGATGGTTCATTAACTATCACAGAATCGCAGTTGGTGGATGAACTTGGCGTGAGCGAAACGGCAGAAGTTGTCGATGTTGCAGACGCGAACGAAGCCGGTTTCTTCGCTGAATCGGGTGAAGGTGAGTGGACGTACTGGCCAAACGAAGACTTCGATGGCAACTTACAAATGAATGTCGAAGTTAATGACGGTGGTGAAGTATCGAGCCATAGCTTAAGCATCCAAGTCGCTGATGATTCAGTTCAAGGTGATGAACCACAAGCAGAAGCTGCTCAAGCAACAGAAGAGCAGCAAGTGGAAGTCGTACAACAAGCTGATGACCAAGCTCAAGATGCTGAAGCAGAAGACAGCGTTGCTGACGTAACAGCCGCTCCCGGCGATACTATCTCTATCTCGATCCCTGATGAGGTAAGTGGTAACGAATCGGTGAATTACGTGGAAATGTCTGGTTTACCTGAAGGCTCTAGCGTGAGTAATGCGTTGGATAACGGTGATGGCAGCTTCACTATCAGTGGTAACCTTGAGCAGCCGGTATCGGTTGAGCTTCCTGAAGGTTACGAAGGCACAAGCGAGATCCAATTCCAAGGTTACGACGAGTTGGGTAGTTCGATAGACGGTGCAAGTGGCTCTGTTGAAGTTGACGTTAATGATCAATACACCATGCAAGGTTCTACGCAAGAACAGCAAACGGACATGGCTGGTATGGAATCTGGCGGCAGCGACTGGACAAGTTCAGGTAGTCAAGACGTAGGTGTAGACTTCACGGACGATTCTGGCAGCTTTGATTCAGATTCACAAACAGCTACCGATCAAAGCAACGACTTTGACCAAAGCTCGCTTTAATATAAGGGGCTCAGTTAGAGCTTAAACGAGTAGTAAGGGCGGCGACATGTTGCCCTCATGAAAGCCATGTAGAGTGACCTTTGCGTGGCTTTTCATTTGTCTCTTATTATTCTTAAAACTTGAGAACGGGCAAAAATGTCCTTAATTATTAGAAGAGTCAGTTAAAAGGAGAGGCGACATGTATCGATATGTCAGTTCGCCACAAGCATCAAAATACATCGTGCCACCACCTCAATATAGAGAGTTGTCGAGTGTGGATGTGCCTGAGTGTGAATTAGAGATGCGAGAAATTCTAAATATTTGGTTTTCCGATGGTTTAGCACCGATTATTCAAAATGAAGATGATCATATTTCTGCAAGTGATCAAGTTCGATTTGAGAAACTCAGCCGCACGGTTGGCATGCTATTGAGAAACAAAGATTACTATTTTGCGGCGAAGCGAATTCTATCTTTGTGGAAACTGGACCGCCTTGAGACCACTTATGTTAATTATCTGACTTTATGTAATGAACATTCCACGCCTTTTAAGTGACGTAATGCCTGGTTAACGTTAGTCAACTTATAGGAAGGCAGACACAAAAAAGGACAAGCCTCTCTAAGTTCACCCTTTAATAACAACGTTATAGTTATATATATTTAGATCCATCCATCAAATTGCAGTCGCTTCTGAATCCTTTCAACTGCCTCTTTCTGCATTTGTCTTACTCGTTCATTGGAAACACGCACATCCAACATGCCTGCAACTTCAGATAGTGTCTTAATGCTATTGTCAAAGAGCCCAAAACGATGAATTAAGACTTTCTGCAATTTAGACGGCAAAGTATCTATAATTTGTTCTAAAGCTTGTGTGAATGATTGAGCTTCTAAATCTTGTTGAGGACATGGGATATCAAGGTTTTCGAACTGCTCCAAAACTAATGGTTCATGGTTGATATCTACAGTGGTGGTTACATCAATAAAACCGCTCAGTACTACCAGTTGATCAACGCGTTCAAGTTTAATTCCTGAATTGTCAGATAACTCAGAGATAGAAATTGATTTGCACATTTTCTTGCTTACGTCGAGCTTTTTAGAAGCAAGGCTATTTATCTCTTTACAAACGTGGGCTGGTAAACGAACCGTACGCCCTTTATTCATCAAGGCTGCTTCGATGTTTTCACGAATCCACCAAACCGCATAAGTGCAAAAGCGGTAGCCTTGTTCTGGGTCGTATTTATCGATCGCTTTAATTAAGCCAATGTTACCTTCTTCGATAAAATCGAGTAGTGTGAAGTTATTTCCTTTGCGCTTGAGGTAACTCTTTGCGATCTTAACTACGAGACGTAAATTGGACTCGATCATTACATCACGAGCACTTTTGTCCCCCTGACGATTTAAACGTGCGTAGTACAGTTCATCTTCACGAGATAGTAGGTCAATACCAACAATGTCCTTCAAGTAACGTGCATAAGGTTCTGAAGTTGTGGAAAATGATTCAGTTATGGGGGTCTCATCCGTGAGCCCTTGAAACGCAGCAATGTTCTCGTTGTTCATTTCTTTGTCCTTATCTAGCCGACTGAACGTTTTTTTATTTATTATTATACCACTAAGAGATTAATACGTGATTTTATTAGAGTGTAGATAAGAGTTCTATCTTTACCAATAAATAAAATGCAATTTCGTATGTGAATGTCACAAAATACTCAACAAATAATTAACTGAATCATATTCTAATGAGAGTCTGGTTTTACAATAAAAACAATTAGATAAGTATTTTTATAAAGAGATTATTATGTGTGTGGAGTCTAGATAAATCACGTGAATTTATAAGTGATAGGAAAGGAATAATTTATTCACGAAAACGACAAGCGTTGAGGTTCTGTGAATCTACAAAACCTCAACATTCATCGTCAGTACTTGTGGTGGGATAAAATGAAGTAAGCGGAACGACTTCCAGACTAATAGGTGCTGAGCACTTCATCGATTTGTTGATTAATAATTTTCACCTCACTGTAGATCAGCGAAAGGTCTTCAGCTTCAGGAGCTATTTTGTTAAACGTGTTCTGTTCAACTCTTTCTAGGGCAACGGTTGCTGTCTCTTCTCCGAAGCTGGCCAAAATGCCTTTTAAGGTATGCACGGTGAAATGAAGCTTGCCCCAATCTTGCTGTTGTACAAGTTCTTCGATCTCTTGTAACGAATTGCCATGGTCTTCTTGGTAGGTTGATAACACGGCAAAAATTACATCTCTGTCATTGTCTAGGTAGGCATTTAAAGCATCAAAATCTAGCATATAGACTCCTGTTGGCTGCATATTGAAAATGGGCTGGGCGGCTTAGTGGAATAACCATATTTTGATGAGTCACTAATCCATTGATTCCATCTAGGAGGAAGGTCTAACTGAATAAGATCTTCCACGTATTCGTCGCTAAGGTCTGTTTCAACGTATGCGTTATTGACAGCGTAAAGATAGTCTAGCTTAGCGGCGACTGAATAGGGGTAATTGGTAATAAAGTCACGTAGTTCTTGGATCGATCCTGAGTTTTCGATGTTGATACAGTTCGAAGGATCGTCTTTACGAGACTCCAGTTTATCGTTTATTGCCTCACCGCGTGATTTCAAACACTCCTCAACGATGTGATACAAAGAGTATTCACCAAAGTGGCAGAGCAAAGGTAAAAGTTGCGATAGCAGTGAAGTCGGTTGATTGTAAAACTGATTAGCTAATAATTTAGTCGCTCGTATCACTTTTTTGTGCGCAACTAACGGGCTGCCTTCAATCAACAATATATGGCCTTGAAAGAGGGCTAGGCTTGCCAAGACCTGTTGTTGGAGTTTGGCTGGAAGCTTCAAGTTGACCAACTCGGTAAATTGGTTGGCATGCTCAAGCAACAGACGCTTATTCTGTACTTGAGTTTCTCTTTGGTACGTCGCTTTAAGGGAATCGAAGTGGGTTCCAATAGAATTAATTACGTCGATATCGGCAGGTGAAATGTGGCTTGCGTACATTTCACCAAGCTTAATGAGCATGTGTGTATTGTCAGCATTCTCGGCCAAATCGATCGCTCTGATTGCACGATGGCTAATACTTGGTGTCATCTCAAATGCACGAATAGCCAATTTTAAAGCGGGCAGTAGCATCTTGTGTTTTTCATAAATACAGCTTAGGCAATCAATCACGTTCAACGATAGTGGTTGCACGATAAGATAGTTGTGCAGCTTCTCTATTGCCAAGTTGGGCTTTCCTAAGCTGTCTAGAATTAGGGCTTCTGCGACCAATTTGGTTGGGTGCATGTTCGTTTTAGAGTGAGTGATGAGACTAGAGATAAGTTGCCACTTCTTCCCGGCGATTAGGTGCTCAATCAGTGTTGCTTCGAATTGAACGTTGGATTTCTCGCTGGTTATTTCTAACGCCTGTTTGAGCAATTCCGGTGTGGTAATAGGATATAAGCGATTGAGTTGATCTATTTGTCTTGATTCGAATACGGCACTTTTGATCTTTTTACCTAATGCCTGAGTGTTAATTGGCTTAGAAATAAAATGGTGAGCTTCTCCTGATAGGGCGGTAAGCACTGTTTCTTGGCGCATATCCCCAGAGAGTAAAATTGTTGCAACCGTGTGGTCGATAAGACGATTACGATACAGAATACCTAGTAGCTCAAAGCCGGTAAAAGACTGCTCTAAGTGATAATCAATGAGAAGAACATGAAACGCATGCGTTTCGACAGCCTTGATGGCTTGACGATAATCTGTCGCAATGAAAATACACTCGTGCGCAATGCCTAAACTAGCAAGCTGTTGTTTGATCAGAATCGTCGCACTTTTAGAGTCGTCGACGATTAACACCCTTAGGTCTCCTAGTAAGGTCAAATCCATTTTCCTCTATACGAAATGATATTTTAAATTTAGGTTTCAGGTTGCACATTGTCAAGGTGCTCAGTTCACATCTATATAGTCAATAAGCTATTGGTAACTATAGAATATTCACAAACCATTGAGAATGTTTCTTTGCGGCCACTGTTTTTCCCTAAATTTTGTGAGGTTAACACTTGTTCGAACAAAAGAGGCAAGCGGTTAGGCTTGCCTCTTTGTTGAGTTGGAATGGTACTTATCTACGATTTCAATGGTGTTTTTAACCTTCAAACCTAATCACGCATGCTAAGAATCAACACAGTAGCCAATGCCAAGAATGCGGTCATCATAAGAAATACATCATTGTAAGCCATGATTGCCGCGTCACGTTGCATGGTTCCTAGCAAACTCGCTTGGGCTTGATGCATCGCCGTTGCAGCGTCACTTCCTGATTGAATAAAGAACGCCTGTTGCTCTTTTAGTGTTTGCCAACCCAATTGGCTCACTGAAGGCAATGACTCTTTAATATGACCCAGGTGTTCACGCGTCTTGTTATCCAACAGAGTAGCGATAATCGCGATACTGAAAGCCCCGCCTAGGTTACGCATAACGTTAGTTAGCGTAGAAGCGTCCGGCGTATCCATTTTACTGATGTTCTTCATCGCCACTAAAGAAAGTGGAACCATGATGAACGGGCTACCAATCGCACGCAGTACCATCGACAAAATCAACTGTTGGCCACCAAAGTCTATGGTCATGTGGGTATTTACGTAACAACTTAACCCAAACAACGCGAAGCCAAAGGTCACTAAGTATTTCGGCTTAATGACTTGAGTCAACTTAGGCACGATTGGAAATATTAATAGTTGAGGGAAGCCCATCCACATAAGCACTTCACCGATTTCCATCGCGTTGTATTGCTGAATCTGAGTGAGGTACATCGGCAATACATAGATAGAGCCAAGCAATGCCATACCCAATATCAGGTACGCTAAGCAAGACATCGCAAACTGACCATCACGCAGGAGCCGTAAATTAACCAGTGGCTTTTTGTGTTGAAGCTCATTGATCACGAAGTAAACTAAACTCATCGCAGAAATAATGCTCAACGTAATGATAAAGCTTGAGCTGAACCACTCTTCACGGTTGCCCTCTTCGAGTACCACTTCCAAACAGCCAAGTCCTAATGCCATGGTTGCGATGCCAAACCAATCGGCTTTTTTCAGCGTGCCGAGGTCAAGTTTCTCATCATCCAAGCCGTATCGGATCATAGTGATCAATAGCAGGGCTGGTGGAATGTTGATGTAGAAAATGTAATGCCACGAGAAGTTCTCGGTTAACCAGCCACCAAATGTTGGACCAATAGATGGGGCAAATGTCGCAGTAACACCAAACAAAGCCATGCCGACAGCACGTTTGTTGATAGGCAGTAGCTGTATAACGAGTGAGAAGGCGAGTGGTATCAGAGCACCACCACTAAAACCTTGCATCGCACGGAATACGATCATCGAGGTCATGTTCCAAGAGAATGAACACAATAACGATGACACGGTGAAGATTGCTGTAGTCCATGTTAGATAGCGACGTTTACCCAATGCTTTTGAAAGCCAACCACTGAGTGGAATTGCAATCATTTCAGCGACTAGGTATGACGTAGATATCCATGAACTTTCATCCAAGGTCGCAGATAGCGCGCCTTGAATATCTTTAAGAGACGAGTTGGTGATCTGGATATCCAAGATCGCCATAAACGCACCAATCAAGCCACCGAACAGGGCGATCCAATGGCGAGTTGATACCTCATTCTCATCATTCGTAGGGGTGATAACGCCAGCGTTGCTCATGGTTAGCCTCGTTTATCGATGGTCGCAACCACAGACAAACCAGGAAGCAGACGACCTTTTAGCTCTTTCTGGTCTGGAATCGTAATTTTCACAGGTACACGTTGAACGATCTTGGTGAAGTTACCTGTTGCGTTTTCTGGTGGAAGTAGTGCGAACTTAGCACCAGTTGCAGGTGAGAAGCTATCGACAACGCCTTCAAGTGGTTGCCCAGGGAAAGCATCCAATTCCACTTCAACTGTTTGGCCTTTGTGGATTCCACTTAGTTGCGTCTCTTTGAAGTTCGCCTCAATCCACACTTGATTGTTTGGCACTAAACTCATGAGCGGCGCACCGGCTTGAATTAATAAGCCTTCACGTACACTTCGCTTACCAATTACGCCATCTGTTGGCGCATAAACTTTGGTGTATTCAAGGTTTAGCTGTGCCTGTTCTTGCTGTGCTTGGGCTTCAGTGACCGATGCTTTAGCTTGTTCTATTTCGCTAGCAATAACCGTTAATTGATCGTTACTTGCAATCAGGTTTGCTTTTGCTTCTTCTAAGTCAGCAAGGGTTACTTTTTGTTGAGCGACCATGCTATCGACCTCATCTTGAGAAGCATAATTACGTTTTAGCAGGCTACGAGAGCGCTGCACTTGTTGAATCGCTCGTTCGTACTCTGCTTTCGCTGAGTCAACGCCACTTTCTGCTTGGCTGATTTTGCTACGTTGTAACGTCTGCTGAGCGATGAGGTTCTTCACGTCAGACTGAACGACGGCTAGGTGAGCATTAGCCTGAGCAAGCGCAGCTTGGTAGTCACGATCATCAATTTGAACCAATAGATCGCCTTCCTTAACTGATTGGTTGTCCGTTACATAAGACTTAACGATATAGCCAGATACCTTAGGGCTGATATTGGTAATGTCGCCTTGTAGGTAGGCATTATCGGTCGACTCAAAGTACTGACCGTAACCGTACCAATATCCAGCACCAGCTAAACCCAATGACAGCATGATCGCAGTGGCAATAAGCGGGGCTTTTTTACGTTTTTTTGTGCTTACTGGTTGCGAAGCGGTGTTGTTCTCTGCCATTTCTCTTTTCTCATTTTGTTTTTATTTGGATGTAACGAATTGTAAATGAATCTGATTGATTGATAAGATAGGAAAAAAGGGAAACACTGTTGCAAAAATCTTACTAATTGTAGTTTTCGGAGGTCTTATGGACTTAAATGCTGTGACTGTTTTCACACAAGTGGTTGATTGTGGGAGTTTTACGCATGCTGCTGAAGTGTTGAATATGACGAAATCAACAGTGAGTCGAAAATTAGCGGAGCTAGAACAGCATTTAGGTGTGAGGCTGATCACTCGCTCGACTCGCAGTTTGATACTCACGCCTGAAGGTGAGCGCTTCTATCAGTCGAGCCTTCAAATGCAAGAGATCATGAATCAAGCGGAGCTAGAAGTCTCTGCAAATCAAGACCTGATTCGCGGTCCATTGAATGTAGTACTACCGGTAGAGTTGGGTCATCAAGTGCTTGCTAAGTACATCCATAGCTTTCTGCTTGAATACCCGAATGTGACGATGAACTTGGAGCTAACCAACCGTGAGGTTGACATTATCGGCGAAGGAATCGACCTGTACGCACAGATTGGTGAGCTGGTTGATTCAAGCTTGGTCTCTCGATACCTAACAACCTCTAAACGTGTGTTAGTGGCGAGCCCTAAATATATAGAACAAGTTGGTCCGATAAACACGCCAAAGGATCTAAAAATCCCATTTCGCATGATAGAGGTGGTAAACAAAGCCGCACGTTTACCTAAGTGGGAATTGCAATTAGGTGATGGGGAGTCTGAATTGATTCAGCTACCAAGCCAACTCCGGGTAAACACGATTACCGCGTGTTTAACGGCCTGTGTCGATGGCCTAGGGCTAGCAGTGTTACCTGAGTTCATCTGTCGTGAGCATTTCAAGACGGGGCGACTGGTGAATCTGCTGCCGGAATACGACATGCCACAAGTTTCGGTAAGCTTGGTGTACGCCGACAGACAATTAATGCCGAAACGCAAGAAGGTGTTTATCGATTATCTACTCACAGCGTTTCAGAGTGAGAAGCGCAAGTAGCTTGGTTAGCTTAATCTTAGCTTTATTAAGGTAAGCTAACCCCCTTGGTTTTGTGCTAACAGCTAAGGGACCAAATTAATCACTTTAGTTAAGTTCGGCTTTCCACTTTATGACTTCTCCATTGCTTAATATTGCTTTGATGGAAGCCGCAGCTACATCAATGTCGCCTTGATCAAACGCTTGGTCAGAGAAGTTGGCGATGATCTTACTGCCATCACTGAACGTTGTTTGTTGGACGCTACCTTTGTTATCTAACCATGAAAAATCAATCAAGGCTTTATTCCACAACTGTTCATGTATCGGCTCAAATCCATCTTGGTGGTGTTTTAAGGCTTTGAGCCTTGGGCTAGTGCTTTTGAGAGCTTCGTCTCTGGTTAAGTGCACCATCGCGGGCGTGTTATATAGCATGGCTGTTAAGTCACGGTTGGTTTTCACATTGGTAAACTTGAGACTGTCTGAGTGCCAATGGTGCGTATTAATCACTTCATCATGAAATACAGCTTGGTATAACGGAACACGATATTGAGGCGAAAACAGTAGCGACTTGTAAGGCTCTTTAACCTTTGTCGGTTTGAAGAAAAAGTCGGGCTTATGATCAGGATACCAGCGACCTAGAAAGTAGGGGGACTGACGGTCTTGTTTCATCTCTTTATCCGTCCACCCAAACCCAACTGTTTCCAAGCCGTGCGCAAACGCAATGCCTCTGGTGGTTAAGCTGTTGCCGTCTTCGGAGCCCAATACTAGAGAGGGTTGCTCGCTTAACCACTGCATTCGGTTGTTAAAAGCGGAAAGCATCTGCGATTCACTGGTATTGTCACGGTAGTCTTCACGTGCCATCGCCGTCGCATCGACATCTAAAAATAAACTATTGAAGTGACCAAATTTCATGATGTCTTTAACGCGCTGTTTTACGTAGTCCAAATGGCAATTGGGATTTAAGTAGAAGCCGTTCCCACGAAATCCTTTTTTCAAAGCTCCATCAGCTTGTTCAATTGCGCATGTTTTTCGTATTGGTTCTGGCAGCTGAGCGGTTAACCAGCTGTCATTTAATTGAGCCGGTATTGCGGTGTTATAGGAGTCGTAAGTCCCAACCAAGTAACCAGATTGTTTGGCTAACTCGACCGCGTTTGGCTGATAAAAGGCAGGCATCCAGTTATCAAAGCCCAACCAAAGCTTGTTCAATCCGGCGTTAATTAGATTATCGACCATGCCGGATGATAAAGCTTGTCCCCAAGTGTCTGGTGAATTTAGAAACGAAGACGCATGTTCAAATAACCATTTTTTTCTGCTTTTCGCTGCGATGTATTGCGCCTCAATCGTGTTGTCAGCAAGTGTAGGAGGTGCGACGGGATATAAGCTTTTCAGTGATTGGCTAACCGAATCCAACAGCAACTGTTTGTGGTATTCGCTCAACCAGTCCTTACCCTTAGACAAAGGTGATAGCTCGCGCTTAGCATCATCGGATATGCTGAGCTTTGAGCGTTCAAAGTACCATTCTTTTAGTCCCCACCAGTCTTTTACATCTTGGATACTCAAAGGATCTTTACCAAATAGGTAGACATGACTTGCACCAACCAGTTTGTTGATATCTGGATTGCGCGTTTGTTTTGACGCTAGTGACTCTGATAATCCATTGGCGATGCGCCAGTCTCGGTATTGCTTGGCACCATCGAGCATTGAATCGCTGAGCGTTATGCGAACAGCAAAAGGTTGTGATTGATTTAGCGTGGTAAATTGATGTGATGCGCTCATATCAATAAGGGACTTCTTAGAGCTCGATCCAGAAGTGATATCAGTAAAAAACAGTTGGTTATTAATTGGGTTGATCAACTGGTAGCTGATGAACTGATCGCTCTGCTGCGTGGTCCAAAATGGCATCTTTAAGTCTTGAGTGGTGTTACTTCCGGAGTGGTTATTGGCGAGATAGCTAGCCCAGAGCTTATTGTCGGTAGGTACGCGCATACCTTCGCTAAAGGGCAGTAGCAGTGTTTGTGTTTCTTGTTCTTCAAGATCAAACCAAGCCAGCTCTATTGGTTGGTTGCGGTCTACCTTGATATCAGAAGGTAGGGTGAATTGCAGGAACAGTTCACCTTGGTTTAACTCAGCTTTTACTGCGACTCGGCTTGGCATTAACGTCCAAGAGGCGCTGGTTGAATCCTGCGATATCTTGGTTACTGTTTGAGGGATACCGTCAACGGTTAGCGGAGCATTGTTAACGCTCAAGCCATTCCAATCTATCGTGAGTGTTGATGGGTTTATTAGAACAGTATTGTTGGTGTTGTCACCACTGTGGTCTTGAAGTGTAAATCCACTCGCTTGTGTCTCTGTTGAAAAAGTACAAGCGGTGAATAGGGCTAACATGGCACAAGATGAAGCATTTAATTTATGGTGGATATTCAGCATGTTTAGATTCCGTGGTAGTAATTACGGCTATTACATCTAAGATGCATTAGTGTTTTGTCACCTATATGTCTCTATTTCTGCCTCGTAGAACCATCAAAGCGATCCATCAAAGTTATACAAAAACGCTTTCTAGAAAGGTACAGCGACGCGTTGAACGTATTGGACCTCAATCGCACCTTGGTACTCGAACATTTCCACTGATGCGCTTAGGTGCTTGGCCTTTTCTCCCGCTGGGCTTTGTGCAGGAACCATAACTTGCTTTGCCTTGATCGGCACTTTGAAGCCTAACATGTTGTAGCTTTCATCAAACCATTGCCAACTTACGTGGGTACTCGGGCAATTATCGATAACCTCTGGTGGCGTCACCACAACGTGTGCGTTCTCAAGTTTGTTCTCCAGTGTTAACCAGCGATTGCTGTCATCTAAAGCAACAACAATGGGGTAGCTGTTCGCCCCAACGGTTAATTGATAAACACCAGATTCGGGCTTAATGAACATCTCTTTAGTCTCAATTTCTTGGTAATCAACGCCCGAGTCGAGCTGCCCTTCAATCATCGAAAGACCATCTGGAGCGATGAGTGTGACAGGCTGAGCCTGTTCATTTAGATCATTGCTGCGTGGTTCGGCTGAGATTTTAATCTGATAGCCCTGTGATGAAAGACCGTAACGCTTAATAAAGCTCACTTGGATATGGTGGGTAGATACATCACTTTGTTTTAGTTGTCTTCCACATTGAGTTCTAGTGAGTATTTCTTGTTTTACGGGCAGCCAAAGCTGACTATCCAGTGCTTCTTGATTAAGTGCGATCTGTAGTTCTTGCCATGCAAGCTGCGGTTGCTCATCAAGTAGCGATTGATAGGAGCGCTGTAAAGGTGTCTCAGCAAACCAAGTCGCATGACTAGCAAACGGCAACGCACACAGCAAAGCGGTTAACGATCTTACTCTCATTGGGAGTCCCCAACTAAACGATAGCCAACACCACGGTGAGTTTCTAGGTGGAGTGTCGGCAGTTTCTGACGCAAACGGAGTATGTGATTGTCTACTGTTCGGGTGCTTGGAAAGGCTTGATAGCCCCAAATTTTATTGAGCAGTTCGTCTCGATGAAACACTCGCCCTTGGTTCTGGATAAACAGAACCAGCAACTGAAACTCCTTTGGTTTCAGAGCGATAGGGCTTTCTTCCAGATAAGCAATTCTTTCTGATAGATTGATCTTTATGTTGGCGTAAGCTAGATGGCTTGTACCTAGAGGGCGCAGTTGAGTGATGACCCGCGCCAGCAACTCTTCATTTGAAAATGGCTTAGTCACATAATCTTTGGCGCCCGCCATTAAGCCTTCTACACGTTGTTGAACTTCTACTTTAGCGGTTAATACAATCACAGGTAGCGCTTTCAGGAGCAACCAGTTTGGAAGATGTTGTAAGCTGTCACCGTCTTCTAGTTGTCTATCGAGCACCACAAGATCGGCGCGTAACCATAGTTTATTGGCGTTACTGGAATCTTGCGCCCAAAGACATTGATAACCGTTAGACTCAAAGAAACTGACGAGGCCTTGCCCAAGTAACGGGTCATCTTCAATCAGTAGTAGGGTGTTCATAAGCTATTTCCAAAATACATCTGGTTGGATTACGAAGAATAATGAGACGTCCATTTGCCTGTTTCATTAAATGTTCCACAATGGTGAGGCCAATACCCATGTTGTCGTGTTTATGCGGGTCGTTTGGAGTGACTCGGTACAAAGTACGTTGTAACAACGAAGGGAAATGTCCTTGATCTTGCACTTCGATCCTCAGTTTATCCGCGAGCGTTACATTAACCAATACCTCACCTTGACCGTGTTGCTTAGCGTTCTTGATCAAATTATCTAAGCAAATCGTTAGCCAGTAATAGGGCAGGTTAAGCTCGACTTCTCCGGACTCACATTGATAGCCTATGTTGTGCTTCTCGCATACATGTTCAAGCCACTCTTCAAGCGAAGCGTTTTGCTTCAATAAAGGTTCAGATTGTTCAGTGCTTAGGTAGACCTTACTGTTTTCAGTGAGCTGAGACAGCCTTTGATAGTCAGAGATTAAACGCCAAACTGCACCTTGAGTTTCATCTGGGAACTCATCGTAGCGATTTCTGAACATTTCGACTGTTAATCCCAAACTGGTGATCGGTGTACGCAACTCATGAGTCAGGAGTTGCAACACAAACTGTCTCTCTTTGCGTTGCTTGGTTTTTAAATACAGTGAGCGTCCTAATATAGAACACAGAATAATCAGTAATGAAAAGATCATCACTTTCATCATGAGCGTGTCATTGCTTGTTTCACTAAGACACAGGTTGCTGTAACGAAAAGAGCAGTTCTCTCCAGATAAACTTACGCCTTGTTGTTTTGCAATGGGTTCCCAAATATCCTCCGGGACGGCCTTCCAGCCTTGTTCTCCACTCAACCAAAGTACATCACCTTGTTGCCAGGCTCGGTATCCATCAAGCAGAGCTTCTCTTCCTTCTGCTGTTAACGGTTGCAGTTTGGTGTAGAGCGGGTGCAGTGGATTGGTAATCGTTAAAAACGGGCGGATTTGTTCACTTGTCTCTGGGTAATACGACACATAACGGTCTGCAAAACTTCCACCAGCAGGGTGTTGTTTAGAGTGAGCGGCAAACCAGATTGAATCTAAGGTTTGTTGCTGACACAAAGCGAGCTCGAACTCGATGGCATCGTTTAACGCAGAATTAGAGGGTTCAATCGCTTGACAGGTTTGCTGTATCGTGGCTAACGACGCAATATCTTGCCAACTGAATTTGTTGAAATTGGGGTAACGACTACGGTCTTTAAGCAGAACCTTCGGGTAATGAGATAACTCTTGTTGAGAAACAGATATCGGGGATGCTTGCCAGCTCAATTGATAGAGTGCTTGCCATCTGTCTTGTAAGCTTTGGGCATTGGCTAATGTAGGAAGCCAAAACAAAAAACAAAGGGCTAGGGTCAGCCTGCGCATCCAGTTATTCTCATTAAAAGTCATTCGCGGGAGTCTAAAGCGTTTTGCTCGAGATTTGTAACCTGAATGTCAACAAGTGTCCTCACTTTATCAAATTGTGACCGAGAGTCGCGAAACGAGTATTGCATTTCATTTGATGGTTACATTAACTACAACCCCAAAAGTGCAGTAAGTATCACTTATTTGGTTTTTATTAGATATTTGTGTACTTACTGTTACCTTTAAAACGATGGGGTTGAATATACTGGATTAAAACCAATAAGAGGAACCATCATGAAAACAATTATTAAATCAGTATTGGCAATCAGCATCGTAGCGGCAGGATCAGCTCACGCTTTTGAACTAACGAGTAACGATATTCAAGAAGGCAACCCAATGGCGAAGACTTTTGAATATTCTAGTTGGGGCTGTGATGGAGACAATTTGTCTCCGCAATTAATGTGGAAAGATGCGCCTGAAGGAACCAAAAGCTTCGCTATTACGGCTTATGATCCTGATGCCCCAACCGAAAGTGGTTTCTGGCATTGGGTCGCATTCGATATTCCGGCTACGGTCAATGAACTGCCTCGCGCTGTGGATATTGCAAAGTTAGGTGGTAAGGAAGGTCGCATCGATTACGGAACCGTTGGCTTTGGTGGTGCTTGCCCTCCAGAGAAAGACGGCATGCATCGTTATCAATTCACGGTTTGGGCGCTACCAACTGACAAGCTAAACCTTGATGAGAATACACCGTCAGCTGTCGTAGGCTTTACACTGAATAGCATGGCGTTAGACAAAGCAAGATTGACGGCAACTTACACACGCTAGTTTGTTGCGCTAAACGTAAATACGAATAAATGGGGGATGAGATGAATCATCAATATCAAGTGACAGTTTTTCGAGCTGAGCAGTTACAAAAACTGCGTAATGTGAGGATTCTATCCCCTAGTATTATTCAAATCATCACAGGCAGTAAGCGTTTATTTTGGAAAGACTCGGCAGCAGAGCTTACTCATTCTGAATTGTTGTTGTGTGAAGCTTCGGCATCACTGAGTTTTGAGAATATGCCACAGAAAGGGCGTTTCCTGTCTCGTGTTTTCAGCTTTCATTTTCAACCTAATCAGGCGATGCTCGAGCTGAGTGAAAAGAACTCGAATGCATCTGATTTGCCTACTGTTGGAGCAGATCGTAGTTTGCAAGACTCTTTGAACGCACTGTTTACGTTTGACCGTCAAAGCATGAGTGAAACAACACAGCAGTTTTGGTTGCAAGGTTTGTATCAACAACTCGCAGAGAAAGGTGTTTTACATCGATTGTTTTCAAGTTCAAATGTCTCTTTCAGCCAAAAGCTTAGTCACTACCTTTCTCATTCTCCAGACGATAAGCACCCTTTAGAGGATGTTGCAGAGCGCTTCGCAATGAGTCGAGCGACGTTAATCCGTAAGCTCAAACTCGAAGGCATGCAGTATCGTGAAGTGCTAGCGGAAGTACGTTTGAGCCATGCTTTGTATCTTATGCAAAATGGCCAACAGAATGTCACGATGCTCGCTCAATCTTGTGGTTACCAGTCTGAAGGGCGTTTTAGTCAGCGCTTTAAGGGTAAGTTTGGTCTGTCGCCAAGCGAATACATCAAGACAGTCGCCTCAAGGATATAAAAAGAGAAATACCATCCAGTTGTGGTTAGGCACAAGTTTAGGTTATTGAATCATTTCTCGATTACGGCTCTAATAGGTTTCACACAAAGTGATTGAAATAGCGCAGAACGCTTAATACCAGAGAAGGTAGCCCATGACCGCATTGAATCTAAACAACCTCATCAACGACTTTCCATTACTAAATAAACTGATGGCGCTCGAAGAGGTGGTTTGGTTTAACCCAAATGTTACAACACTAGAGAAAGGGTTACCTTATGTCAGCTTGGGTGAGAAAGACATTCTTGATGCGAGTCTACGTTTACAACGATTCGCCCCTTATCTAGCAAAAGCATTTCCTGAAACTCAATTGTCTAATGGCATCATTGAATCTGAGCTTGTTGATATTCCAACGATGAAAACAGCATTGGAGGCGCATTATCAATTACCGATAAAAGGGCGGTTGATGATGAAGAAAGACAGTCACTTGCCCATTTCTGGATCTATCAAAGCTCGTGGCGGTATCTATGAGGTACTGACTCACGCCGAAAAACTCGCGTTTGAAGCTGGGTTACTGAGTGAAAGCGATGATTACAGCAAACTGTTAGAGCCGGAGTTTCGAGACTTCTTTAAACAATACAGCATGGCGGTAGGCTCAACAGGCAACCTAGGTATGTCGATCGGTATTATGAGCGCGAAACTGGGCTTTACAGTATCGGTTCATATGTCTGCTGATGCGAGAGCTTGGAAGAAGAACAAATTGCGTGAGCACGGCGTAAATGTGGTTGAGTATGAGCAAGATTATGGCGTCGCGGTTGAACAAGGACGGAAAGAAGCAGAGCAAGATCCAAGTTGTTTCTTCATCGATGATGAAAACTCGAAAACACTATTCCTTGGTTATTCCGTCGCTGGAGAAAGACTCAAACAGCAATTTGAGCAGCAACAGATTGTCGTCGATAAAGCGCACCCGTTGTTTGTCTACTTGCCGTGTGGCGTAGGTGGTGGCCCTGGTGGAGTAGCGTTTGGTTTGAAGATGGCGTTTGGCGACCATGTTCATTGTATCTTTGCAGAGCCGACGCATTCTCCTTGCATGTTATTAGGCGTTCACACCGGTTTGCATGACGAGATTGCCGTACAAGATCTTGGTATTGATAACCTTACTGCAGCTGATGGGTTAGCCGTAGGTCGCGCATCAGGCTTTGTTGGTAGAGCGATGGAGCGTTTGTTAGATGGTTACTACACATTAACGGATGAGCGCATGTATCAGCTGTTAGGTGATTTGAATCTAGCAGAAGGTATCAAGCTAGAACCCTCTGCTTTAGCGGGCATGCCGGGCGCGATCCATGTCGAACACGATAGTGGATATCTGACGAGATTCGGTATCGATGATAAGACCTTAGCCAACAGCACACACCTTGTTTGGGCGACGGGTGGAGGCATGGTACCTGAACAAGAAATGGTAGCGTATCTTGCTAAGTCGTCAGTTTAGTTACGTAGTTCGTAGATTTAAAAACATACTTTGATGCTCGCCAAATCATGCTTTTAGAGTTGTCAATTTTTTCATTTAATACAGTGGCTTAAGCTGAATTGATAAAATGTGTTGTCGTTAGCCAATAATATTGGTACGTTCTAATAATGAAATATAATCCCGCTTCAACTTCAGTTTTCTTCTGGTGGTGCTCTATCTAGAGCAGCACGGAATACTCACATTCTTACGCTGCTGGAAGGTAGCTAAGAATGTCATCAATATTGTCCTCTCTTTTTATCTCCAGTAGCTTTTTAACTTGGAGATACTCAATGAAAACAAATCAAAACAACAATAAATCAGAAATTATTCTTACCGGCGACCGCGCGCGACGGGTCCTTTGCATTTAGGGCATTACGTAGGCTCTCTAAAACAACGTGTATCTTTACAACATGAGCATGACCAAACGATATTGGTTGCTGACATGCAGGGCTTGACTGATAACGCGCATAATCCAGCAAAGGTATCTTCAAATATTCTCAATGTCGTTGCCGATTACTTGGCCGTGGGCATCGATCCAACTAAAACGACGATTTGTCTTCAATCTCAGCTTCCAGCATTGGCTGAACTGACCATGTTTTACAGTAACCTTGTATCTATCGCACGTTTAGAGCGTAATCCTACGGTCAAAAGTGAAATTCAAAACAAGGCGTTTGGTCGTTCTATTCCTGCAGGCTTTCTCACTTATCCGATATCTCAGGCTGCTGATATTACGGCGTTCAATGCGACGTTAGTTCCGGTAGGCGATGATCAACTGCCAATGCTAGAGCAAACAAACGAGATTGTTCGAAAGCTAAACTCACTCGCTGGTAAATCTATTTTGAATGAATGTAAGCCGCTTCTAAGTAACGTATCACGCCTTCCGAGTACGGATGGGAAAAACAAGATGTCTAAGTCGATGGGTAACGCGATTAACCTAGGTGCGACTGAGAAAGAGATTCGAACGGCTGTGAAGTCCATGTATACCGATCCAAACCACTTAAAAATTGAAGATCCTGGCCAAGTGGAAGGGAATATTGTGTTTACCTATCTTGATGCGTTCCATAGTGACACACAATATGTCAGCGAGTTAAAGAATCATTACCGAAGAGGCGGGCTAGGGGACGGACAAACTAAGAAGGTATTAGAAGAATGCTTGCAGGAGATGTTAAGGCCGATAAGAGCACGTAGAGCTGAGTTATTAGATGACAAATCACAGTTCATTGATATTTTACGCAAAGGTACGCAAGTCTCGAGAGAGAAAACAGAAGCTGTTTTGTTCGATGTGAAGGGCGTGTTTGGCTTGAACATACTCTAAATAATAGGCTGCTTTCTAGGCCGAATTCTACATTTAAAGCTCAAATTATCAATGGTTTAATTGTGGATTATATGTAAATAAAGTCAATTAAATTGAATGGGAATAACAACTAATTTATAAAATCGTTTTTGTTACGGTACTTGTCACTCACAGCTGTTCTTTATTTGAATACAACTGAGAGTGGCTAAGGCCTTATCTTCACATGATGGAATTAAATGAAAATCAAACTGTTACTCCCAATTTTACTTCTACTGTCTGGTTGTTCGGATGTGGTCAGCAATGAATATGCAACCTACGAACTAGCACAACAAGATCGCTTGTTTGATAGAGGTTGGTTGCCAGATATCGTGCCTAATTCAACTGAACAGATTGAAGTAAATAACGATTTAGACACCAATACGTCGGAGGGAAGTTTTCATATAGATGAGCCTCAACTAACCGAGTTTATCGTCAAACTGACACCAACTTCGTCCAAGGATGAGTATCGCTTTACCAGCGGTGACAGCACTTGGGCGTTTAAGATAGGCAGCGATAACGTAATCACTTACACACTCAATAAAGGCTAAGCCCCAACAGCAACCAACTTATTCATCGCCAACACACCCTCATCATTATTTTAATTGGCCCCTTATGAATGGGAGCGTTGAATTTCGTGATGGTGAGTTGGCGTTGCTATTTTAAAATCGATCTCGCCCCTTAATCTCGTAGCGATTTGAAGCATCAAATTTCGGGAAATTATCAAAATTTGATACCCCTCCATATTTTACGTCTATTTAATGAGTTGTTGGTAAGTGCCGGAAAGTATTAGTTTTTTGATTCCCCACCTCACTTTCTATCTCGTGAAAATTTATGTTCTGAATCGATATCACATATAAAACTAAGCGCACTTAATCATGCGTGAGATCTATCGTTAAGATGCGCGCTCATCTGTAGGGTGAATTTATAAAAACAAAATTATAAAGGTGATGTATGCGTGGTACACATTTGCTAATGCTATTCCCAATAGCGTTTACTTCTCAAGCTGCCAATGTCGTGAATTATTCCGATGTCGATCTATCAACCATTCTAAATCAAAAAAATCAGGGCTTTAGTTCGGTAAATCAATCACTTGCTTACCAAGAAGCAAGTCGAGTTGAGATCGGAACAACGACACTCCTTCGTAAACAACAACTTCACTATGGCGTTCCAGTTTATGGTCAGTCGGTAGTGGTTGATCTTTCCCAGAAAGGTATTGCTCAAGCCGTTGATGGACAAGTGTTAACCGGCATTGAAGCTGATATTGGTTCTACTTTACCAATGATCAACGCGCAGCAGGCCATTGATATAGCCAAGTCTCAGCATAAAGGCATTGCGGCGATGACAGTGCGCAACCCAAATGCTGATCTTTTCATTTGGCTTGATGGCCAACAACAAGCTCGCCTAATCTATAAGGTCGATTTCCTGCAAACCAAAGGTATGGCACCTTCACGCCCAATTACGCTCGTTGATGCAAAATCTGGTGAATTAATTGATCAGTGGGAAGGGATTGCTTTCATTGAAGCGGAAGGCCCTGGTGGTAACCAAAAAAGTGGTCGCTACTACTTCGGCCCAAACACTCAGTATGGTGGGTTCCAAGTTAATTCATATTGCCAGATGGACAGCCAAAACGTTGTTACCGTGAATATGAATAATCGACAAGATTATGGGCAGACTCACCAGTTTGCATGTAACGGAAATTACGGTAAGAACGTCAATACGTACCGAGCCGTTAACGGTGCATACGCGCCTATGAACGATGCACATTACTTTGGCCAGCGTGTATTCGACATGTACAAAGAGTGGTTAAACACACGTCCAATCCAACAAAAGCTAACCATGCGTGTGCATTACGGTTCTAACTATGGCAATGCGTTTTGGGATGGTCGTCAAATGACGTTTGGTGATGGCAACCAGTCTATGTACCCATTGGCTACATGGGATGTGATTGCGCATGAAGTAAGCCATGGCTTCACGGAACAGAACTCAAACCTTGAATACCGTGGTCAGTCAGGTGGTATGAATGAATCATTCTCTGATGTGGCAGCGGCCGCTTTAAGTGAATATGTTCATGGCAGTTTTAACTGGAAGATGGGTGAACACGTTATGAAGTACAGCCCTGCAATGCGCTACTTCATTCAACCTAGCCAAGATGGTATGTCTATCGATCACGTTAACCAATACTACAATGGCATCGATGTTCACCACAGTTCAGGAATCTTCAACAAAGCATTCTACCACTTAGCAACCAGTAACGGTTGGGACATTAAAAAAGCGTTCATGGCTTACGCAACAGCTAACCAACTGTACTGGACGCCAAGATCTAACTTCCAAGCTGGAGCGGATGGTGTTTGTAAGGCAGCGCAAAAGCTAGGTTATGAAGCATCAGCGGTGCGTACTGCATTTAGCCAGGTTGGAATTAATGTTCAAGATTGTGGTTCCGGTCAGCCGAATCCGAACCCTAATCCACCAACATCAACACCAACACCAACACCAATACCGGGCATTACGGCTCTTGAGTTTAATGTGCCTGCACCTGTGCTGAGCAGCGGTAACGATCAGCAGCAATTCGTTCTAAAGAACAGCTCTCAAAGCGATGTTTGGATCCAAACTTACAATGGTTACGGTAACGTTGATTTGTATGTTGCTATTGGTCGCCCTGCATCATTGAATGATTATGATTGCTCGTCTACCAACTTGGATAACTACGAGTATTGTGGCTTTGGCGGTATACAAGGGGATGATATCTACGTAATGGTATCTGGTGCACAAGGGGCAACGGACGCTTATGTAGCGGTAAGCAGTGTATTGGAACTGCCTCAGCCTGAACCACAGCCAGAGCCAGAAGGTTCTTGTGTTGATATTCCTGAGTGGAGCTCAAACATTTTCTATCCTGCAGGCGCTACCGTTCAGTATTGGGGTAACCGTTTTACGGCCAACGTTGATAACTGGGGATCCGATCCGTTCCAGAGTTACTGGCATTGGACATTTGACGGGATGTGTAACTAACTTAACCCGTTAATCCAATAGAAAAATCGAACAAAGGGAGTGCTTAAAAGTACTCCCTTTATTCGTTAATAATGAGAGGTAACAACGCATAAGATGCTTGTGTCACTCTTCTAGGCGCTAGATTATGAGTGATAAACGTTCAGGGCTTCTGTAGAGCGGTTTAACTAGGAGCCATCATATATGGAAGTAAGTCATCTAGATCACCTTGTATTAACTGTTAAAAATATCGAGATAACAGTAGATTTCTATCAGAGAGTGTTAGGAATGAAACCTATACAGTTTGGAGAGGGACGCTGGGCATTATCGTTTGGTAACCAAAAGATAAATCTCCATCAGCAGGGGAAAGAGTTCGAACCTAAGGCTAGGCATGTTCAAGCCGGGAGTGCAGACCTATGTTTCATAACCAACACACACATTGATGAAGCATACGAGCATATCACTGGACAAGGCGTCACGATCGAAGAAGGGCCTGTCGAGCGAACGGGGGCAATGGACAAGATCACCTCTATTTATCTGCGAGATCCTGATGGTAACCTAATCGAAGTATCAAATTATTAGAAGCTCGATGTCGGTGGATTGTGCTATCCAAAAATCAGATACTCTATTTAAGCTTGAAGTAAGACTCCGTAAACCCAAGAGCCTCTAAGCAGTACGTAATTATGTACACATCTCGTTACGACAAAACAAGCGCGTAACTGGAACTTCTGACCTAAGTTACTTACAATCGAACAATGTTTTATTAATCCAGTCCCAATCGTCATGGTCAGAAAATTAATCACAATAACTATTAGCCTGTTGCTTTTATCTGCTTGTGCGACAACCAGTGAAAATCAAACTGACGAAAATATCTCAAGCAACGAAAAAGTGATTAACAACAGTGTCGAAGAGGGTGTAGTTAATGAAACGGCAAGTGAAGATGTCATTGAGCCTAACACAAATAGCGTAAAAGAGAGCTCCGTTGTCACCGCAGAAGACAGTGATATCAATAGCAATGACAGTGTGGCTTCTCATGAACTGAGTGAATCACCAGAAGCGAATGAAAAGACCCAAGTGACCGAGAAGCAAGACCCTGAGGAGCACGCTAAGGTTCACAGCGAAAAAGGCTTGGGAAACCATATATTCAATAACGGGCCTACGAAGCAAGTCATCAAATCATTGGAGGGTGTGACAGATGCTTTGAATGTCATGACTTTCGGAATATTTGCTTCAGGAACGCGACCAGCACAATAGCTAGATTTTAAAAATCACGACAAAACAAAATAGGCGAGCCAATGGGTTCGCCTTTTTTGATCCTGAATTTGGTGACTGGCATTAAATTCCTCAGGATTACGTAACGTCTTGTTTCTGCTCACTAACACAATATGAGTTGGATTTGAGTAAGGGGCAGGTCAGCGCAGTTCGCTATTTACTTGTTATGGAAGGGAGTCGCCGTATTTAACCTATTGATCTTGTGATATGCCCCAAGGGTTTGAATACTCTCCCAAAGTAAGCATTGAAATCTAATCTTACAAAGACAATGTCTTATACTCACTCGTGAGCATAGTAATATGCCGTTGTGACACAGTCAGTTAGGTTTAATAAATTAGAGTCTAGGGAAGAGATATGAAAAACAAAAGTGTGTTTTTAAGCGTCGCCATGGTTATGTTATCGACACAGGCGAGTGCGTCTGGTGCTAGCCATGAGGCAGTTTCAGACAGCGTTATCGCCGAACAAAGAGCACAACTGTCCGAAAATACACAAGGCAAAGGTTTTGGTCCGCAGGCACCACGTGATCTAGGTTCATACGAAGGGACTAACGAGCGCCTGTTCTCTGATGCGCCGGATTCATCTGCGATGAACTTATGTAATATTCACTTTCATAAAAATGCAGAGCACAAAG
Organism: Vibrio sp. Isolate22; assembly: GCF_022398115.1. Taxonomy (NCBI): domain Bacteria; kingdom Pseudomonadati; phylum Pseudomonadota; class Gammaproteobacteria; order Vibrionales; family Vibrionaceae; genus Vibrio; species Vibrio sp. Isolate22. The sequence continues at coordinate 26,397 of NZ_JAKEUW010000060.1, forward strand.
GTGGTGAGTTTACCCAGTATGCGGGTAATGGTGACGGCAAAGGTTTCCAAAGTGGATTCAAATATGCAGGTAAGCTAACTGAGGCAGAACTGAAGCCATTCGGTCAGGATATTTGCCCGAGTGACCATGGTTCACTTCATTCTGGTGATACTATCGAAGTGCATTATGTGTACTCAACGGCACAAGTGGAGCCGGGTGAAACATTGGGTGCGTGTTTTAATGATGCGATTACCAACCCTCAGTTACGTGTAGAAACCCAAGTCTACGTCTTAGTGAACGACGATAAAGCGCTTGATTTTGAAGAGTTAGCTAAACACTCTAAAGTGAATGGTTTACACCAAGCGACCAACATTCCACAAAATACAGGTTCTGCTATTCAATACGCAGGCTCTACTACCGGCCCTGGCTACAACGAGCAAGGTTCACCATTCCAAGTAACATGGAGCGTGAGACCACAAGTGGCGAAAGTGAACATCGCAACGGTTGGTAGCTGGTGTGAAGGGAACGACTTTAATGAAGACCACGCACATGGTGTGAGAAACTTAGTCGTAAACCCTAAGTTGCTGTCACCAATCGCGAACTAGTTAAGTTTCTTTTCAACTGAAGCTGAAATATAAAGAGCGAGCCATACGGGTCGCTTTTTTATTAATAAAGAATCGGTGAATAGTTTCTTTACTCCCTTTAAGATCGCATGTTACGTTCAGCAAATATCATGTTGAGCTATGAATAAGGAAAAGCCAATGTCGTTTGAAGGTGCGGTTACATTCTTTATTGCAATGTTTATATTTGGCATTACTCCGGGGCCAGGCGTATTTGCGATTTTGGCACGTGGAATGGTCGATGGATGGCGCAAGTGCATTTCCCTTTCTTTAGGTATGATATGCAGTGATCTTATTTATCTAGCGCTTGCTTGTTTTGGCTTGGCAACTATTGCGGAAAACTGGTCATTTGCTTTCGAGATAATTCGTTATGTCGGCGCAGCTTACCTTATTTACCTTGGGTACAAGATGTTCAAGGCCTTACCTGAAGTGCAAGGATCGGCAGAGCATGCAGCCAAAAAAAGTCAGAAATCAGAACTTGCTAGCTTCGCTCAAGGTTTTCTGATCTCAGCGTCAAACCCTAAAGTGATTCTGTTTTATATTTCTTTCTTACCCACGTTTGTTGATCTGACGGTTTTACGCTCACAAGATATCGTCTTAGTTTCTGTATTAGCTTCTATTGCACTAATGGCTGGCTTAATGCTAATTGCAATGGGAGCAGGGCGCATGGTGACTTTGCTGAAAACCCCACGGGCGCATAAACGGTTAAATCAAAGCGCTGGTGGCATCATGATTGCTGCAGGCTCATATCTGGCGATTAATCGATAGATATGGCTTGTTGAGCTCGATTCTTTACATACGACTCTTGAAACGAAAAGGCGAGCCAATTGGTTCGCCTTTTCGTTAGCTATATGTAGCTTCTATTTGGTCGTTCATGCTTTAGCTCAAATATTTGGATTAAAGTTGATCCGTATATCGCCTCATTCGATCCACCAGTATTATTGGTAGAAAGCTTATTCGTACCTTATGTGACAACGCTTCCAATTAGTGTTGAATTTATAAATTGAGCTCTTTCAAGCCATTTATGGCGAAGTGGGGAGAGTTTTAAGTGCGCTATTCAGGATGTATAGTTAATGATAATTCAATCATTATCTAATGATTGAGCTATCGAATCTTTAAGTTGTTGCTGATGTGGGTGTTATGAAGAAAAACGGCTTTACGTTAATGGAACTAATCGTTGTGATCGTGATAATCGGTATTATTGCTGTAACGGCAGCGCCGAGGTTTCTTAATATCCAAGAATCAGCGAGAGAAGCGGTGCTTGAAGGTGTTGCGGGTGCAATGGAAGGGGTCATTACACAAGTAACGTCAAAAGCTATCATCGCTGGACTTAATCCAGATGCATCAAACCCGGGTGATCAGAGCAACTACGTGATCGACTTTGGTATCGGTAGTGTTGAAGTTGACTGGGGAACCCTTTGCCCAGAAAGCCGAGGCGAGTCGGGCGACAAATTAACGATGATCGATTTTATGACCTTGTCTGATGATGACAGTATAATTTCTGACTTTGGCAACAGACACACGGTCGTCGGATATAACCAACCTTTTAGTGACGATGATTTAAATAAGAACCATATAACGGATGACGCGTTACCGTCAGGGTGTTATGTACTTTATGACTCTTTTGGACGCTCTAATGCCAGTCAATGTCCTCCGGAAGGGTGTGTGTGTACTGTTCGTGTTGTGAACGATGAGTGTTAAACAAACGCATTCTTAGCTTTAGAGACAGATTAAAAAAGGTTCATCGCGGCTTTCCGGGGAAAGCCGCTTTTATCTTCAAGAAGAAGTAGTCTGTATCTCGATACCCATACCCCATTCGCTTGATTAACTTTATTTTGTTGTTTATCCCTTCCAATGTGCAGGTGTTGAGCGGATAACTTGCCGATCCAATAATACCGTGAAGATAAGGCCTCAGTTTTCGTGCGAACTCTTTCAATGGCTTAATTCCACTTTCTTGCACTTGTGCCCACCATACCTCCC
>NZ_JAKEUW010000061.1:0-27877 GCF_022398115.1 Vibrio sp. Isolate22
TTTTTACAATTTCTAGCTCTTCTGCTTGATCAGCCAACTGCCTTTTGAGCTTGGCAACCTCTGCGGCTAGTTCTTGCTCTCGTTGACTAGTACTGGTGTCTTTCTTCGAGTTCTTTCGCCACCCGTAGATTTGAGATTCATGTAAAGAAAGCTGTCTTGCTGTCGCAGCTACTCCCACTTTATCTGCTAACTTCAGGGCTTCTGCTTTAAATTCAGGGGAATGTTTAATTCTAGTTTTCTTAGTTGTCATTGTCCACCTCGTTAGTGATTGTACTCACTTAACTCAGTGTCCAAAACTGCTGGGGCGGATCACCCTTCAAACTCAAGTAAGTCTTTAAGAGTCTTCCATGTAAGCTCAAAAGAAAATTCAAAGGTTTGTACTAACCCGGCTAGCTCTAACTCATTGTAGCTATCTTGTGAGCACGCTCTCTCAAGCCTTTGCTGCGCTTTCATTAAGTTTTGCAGTCGTTGCTTTCAACGGTATGGGTTTGAGTTCATATAAACAACCTAGAGGTAAGGTAAAAGACAAGTATAGTATGAGCCTTAAGCTACCTAATCATTCAAGAAATGTCACTCTTTCGATATTCATCAAGACCGTTCTTTTCGTCTTTTGTTTAAGGTCGTGCCCTTATGTTCTCCCCTGTATGTTTTTCTTACCCAATACCTGTCCTTAAGCTCTCGCTACTCGTTTACTCGCATCCCGAATCTGCTCTTAAGCTCTTCGAATCCCGTATACTCGTATCCCGAATCTGCTCTTAAAGCACTTCGAATCCCAATTACCCGAATCCCGCATCCGCTCTTAAGCTCTTCGTATCCCGTTTACTCGTATCTCGCATCTGCCTTTAAAGTTCTTCGCATCTCGTTTACCCGTATCTCTCATCTGCCTCTTAAGCTCTTCGCATCCCGTTTACTCGCATCCCGTATCTATACTCAAATTCCAGATACAAAAAAACGGCCACACTCGCGTGCAGCCGTTCTAGTATTCGATGAAAGTTAAAACTATTTATCTAAAACAGTAATTACTTAACGATCACATCACCTGACATTTCAGCCGGAATTGCGATACCAGACAGAGAAAGCATCGTTGGTGCAAGGTCAGACAGCTTACCGCCTTCTTTGAACTCAACGTCTTTGTTGCCAACGTAGATAAGTGGCACTGGTAGGTTAGTGTGCGCCGTGTGGATGCCGCCCGTTTCTGGGTTTACCATCATTTCCGCGTTACCGTGGTCTGCGGTGATAAGCAGTTGGCCATCGGCTTCTTTGATTGCTTCAACTACTTTACCAAGACATTCGTCTAGCGACTCTACCGCTTTAACCGCTGCATCGTAAACGCCAGTGTGGCCAACCATGTCACAGTTAGGGAAGTTACAAACGATAGCGTCGTATTTGCCGCCTTTGATTGCTGCAACAAGCTTTTCAGTCAGCTCTGGTGCGCTCATTTCTGGCTGCAGGTCGTACGTTGCGACTTTTGGAGAAGCAACAAGCTGACGCTCTTCGCCTTCAAACTCGTCTTCTTTACCGCCGTTGAAGAAGAACGTCACGTGCGCGTATTTCTCTGTTTCAGAGATACGTAGCTGCGTTTTGCCTTCTTTCGATAGCCATTCACCGTAGGTGTTCTCTAGAGAAGCCGGTGGGAATGCACAAAGAAGTGGGATGTCTGCTGCGTATTGAGTCAGCATCACGAAATCGATCGCAGGGAATACGTTACGAGCAAAGCCGTCGAAATCAGGCACGAATGCACGTGTAATTTCACGAGCACGGTCAGCACGGTAGTTCATGAAAATAACTGCATCGCCATCTACGATAGCTGCAGACTCTTCACCTTCTGCTTTGATTTCAGTCGCTTTCACGAACTCATCGTTTTCGTCACGAGCGTAAGCCGCTTCTAAGCCAGCTACTGCTGTGTCGAATGTGAACTCAGCTTTTGCTTGAGTCAGCAAGTCGTAAGATTCTTGAACGCGATCCCAGTTGTTATCACGGTCCATTGCGTAGTAACGACCAATAAGAGAAGCCACACGGCCTTTGCCTAGCTTAGCGAACAACGCTTGGAAGCGTGCTAGTGTGTTTTCTGCGCTACGTGGCGGCGTATCACGGCCGTCTAGGAATGCGTGTAGGTAGATTTTTTCTGCGCCACGCTCTGCTGCCATTTCAACAGCCGCGTAGATGTGATCTTCATGAGAGTGAACGCCACCTGGAGACATAAGACCCATGATGTGAACCGCTTTCTCAGCTTTCACCGCTTTATCGATAGCATTCACTAGCGTTTCAGTTTGGCCGAACTCACCGTCTGAAATTGATTTAGTGATACGAGTAAGATCTTGGTATACAACACGACCCGCACCGATGTTGGTGTGACCCACTTCAGAGTTACCCATTTGGCCATCAGGTAGGCCTACATCTAAGCCAGAAGCCGAGATTAGCGTGTTAGGTTGGTTAGCAATAAGACCGTCTAATACTGGTGTTTTAGCGTTCGCGATAGCGTTGTCTTGGTTGTCTTCACGGTAACCGTAACCGTCAAGGATCACTAGAGCCATTGGCTTCTTAGCTGACATAGGACTGACCTCGTTCAATTCAAAATAAATCGGTATAAAAACAAATTAGCGTAATTTTACTACAGTTTACAGTCAAAACTGTAGCGGAAGATCAAGAAAGGGCGCAGGTAGGATGATCGAATGTGAAAAAAAGCGTCATTTTAGGAGGACGTAAAGTAGGGATATGAAAGTTTATATCCCCACATCTACATAGGAAAGCTGGAACAACAATAACCTCACGGCTCTTCAGTTTAGAAGATTAATTTCAGTGTCATGATCTTCATCATCGTCCTGTGACTTTAGATCATGCACCACCGGTTGCTCTATCACTGTGGTTTTGTTGGTAACATATTGAAAGCTAAAATCATCCCACAATATTTGATCCAAACTTTCTTCAATTTCTTGATTAGATGAAATATCTATTATCATGATTACTGCCTCATTTCGCTATTAAAGCTCACAGTAATTATGGACAATAAACAGAACACCTTCGAAAGAATTGTGTAAAAAACACGCTAACGGAAGGTCATAATTCACATCACCAAACCCAATATCAGTCTAGGTTCTAGGTTCTAGGTTCTAGGTTCTAGGTTCTAGAAGGAGCGTCTCTTTGTACTGAGCAGCATTCCAAACCAAATCCCCGACCCCATCTGTCGGCTTAAACCCGGTTGGCGCATCGAGAAGAAGCTGGCGAATCGCATCATGTTGTAGGTTGTGACAAGCGAAATCCAAAGATTCAAGTAGCGTGTCATATTCATTAATCGGTAAGAACACCTCTTGCGCCGTCATGATTCGCTCATGAGCGGTTGGGGATACGTTATCGCCAATTAATAACTCTTCATACAACTTCTCACCCGGGCGCAGGCCAGAGAATTGGATCTCAATATCACCATGAGGGTTCTCTTCATTCTTAACAGACAGCCCTGAAAGGTTAATCAAGTTTGCTGCCAAGTCTGTGATTTTGACCGATTCACCCATATCAAGAACGAAAACATCGCCGCCTTTACCCATAGCGCCCGCTTGGATAACCAGTTGTGCCGCTTCAGGGATGGTCATAAAGAAACGGGTAATATCGCGGTGGGTAACAGTAAGTGGGCCACCGGCTTTAATCTGCCTTTTAAACAGAGGAATCACCGAGCCAGACGAGCCAAGTACATTACCAAAGCGAACCATACAAAAACGTGTGCCGTGCTCTTTTTGGTTCTCTTGTTCTGCCAAAGCTTGTAGGCCTAATTCCGCCATACGCTTGGTGGTGCCCATTACGTTAGTTGGGCGTACTGCTTTGTCTGTCGAGATAAGCACAAATGATTCAACACCCGCCTCAATCGCTGCTTTGGCGGTATAGTAAGTTCCGTAAACATTATTACGCACGCCTTCTACCACGTTGTACTCGACGAGAGGAACGTGTTTATAAGCCGCGGCATGATAAACCGTCTGCACACCAAAAGACTGCATTGAGGTTAACAAGCGATGTGTTCGCTGTACCGAGCCTAGTAGTGGAACGATCTCCACGTCATAACCTTTGGTTTCTTTGACGAGCGAAAGCTCACGATCAATTTGGTACAAGCCAAACTCAGAGACTTCAAACAACACTAATGTTTTAGGTTGTTGTTTGAGAATTTGGCGACAAAGTTCAGAACCAATAGAACCGCCAGCACCGGTCACCATCACCACTTTGCCTTTGATGTTGGCTTCCATCAGTGCTTGTTGAGGCGCAACCGCATCACGGCCGAGCAAATCTTCGATAGGTACATCAGTAAGCTCATCAATTTTTGCTTTCCCTGACACAATATCGGCCATTTCAGGAACGGTTTGAATCTCAACAGGCAGTGGCGCCAATAACTCCAACACTTGCTTACGGCGAGCGCGAGAAGCACTGGGTATCGCAAGCAAGATTTTAGAAACGTCGTGCTTTTCAATTAGCCCTTCCGTTTTATCCAAATCAATAACCGGCAAACCCAAAATAACGGTATTGGTGAGCGTTTTATCTTCATCAATGAACGCGCGTACTCGATAGTTTTCAGACGCTCTTAGCGCAACAGCCAATTGTCGGCCGCCTGAGCCCGCACCGTAAATCAGCACTTCTTGACGAATATCTTTTGACGTCGTCGCGACAAGATTGCGAACCACCAAACGAGAACCACCGCACAGCAAGGCTAAATAAGCACCGTAAATAATAGGCACCGTACGAGGGACTGGTTCTTGTAGATAATAGGCAAACAGAGCTAAAGATATTGCCGACAATATTGCGCCTGCCGTTACCACAAACAACGCTTGAAAGGTGAGGTACCTAAGTACTGCGCGATAAAGTCCAATTTTAGTAAATATAAGCACCGTCATTATTACTGTTAAGCCTGTCAGTAATAAATTATCGCCATCATTCAAAAATTGGAAATCGCCTAGCCTTGTCCACAGCGCAATGTGCAGAGAGAATATAATGAGTAAAGCATCAATAGAAACACTGATAACCCGCTTTTTAAAACGAGAAAGGTGCCATATGAAGTTTAGACGTTGCATAAAGTTATTCTTATTTATGAGTATTTAATAAGCCACAAAAACTGCATGAGTGGATGTGTTGAACATTATTTAAATTCGCAAAGAGAACTTGCAAAAGATAACCCGAATATTTAATTCGCGCTTTAATTTGTTATTGATATAAAAGCCCCGACAGTTCGACAACTTTAATCTATTGGGGTATTTGGACCGGATTAAGAAAGGAGTTTACACGAACAATTCTCCATGCCTGAGACTCTCAAATCACTAAGCCAATAATTAGAAGAGCAAGGGTCGAAAAGAGAAGAATTCGTCCTAAGAGTGGAATTATCTTACTTGCCGTAAAACTCGCGGTACCACTGAATAAACTCAGCGACGCCTTCTTTAACCGTTACTTTCGGCGTGTAACCTGTTGCTGCAAACAAGTCTTGTGTGTCGGCATAAGTTTGATAAACATCACCAGGCTGCATCTCGCGAAAGTTTTTCTTCGCTTCAATGCCTAGCTCGCCTTCAATCGCCTTTACAAAATCCATCAAGTTGATTGGCGAGCCATGACCAATATTATACACCGCATAAGGCGCAGAACTGGTAGCTGGAGAACCCGCTTCTACCGTCCAGTCGGAATCACGCGTTGGTAATACATCAGCTATACGCACTACACCCTCAACAATATCGTTTACGTGAGTAAAATCACGCCACATATCACCGTTATTGTTGATATCAATAGTATCACCATCGAGAATCTTCTTAGTGAAAATAAACGGTGCCATATCTGGACGTCCCCATGAGCCGTATACGGTAAAGAAACGCAGGCCTGTGGTTGGAATGTCGTATAGGTGAGAGTAGCTGTGCGCCATGAGTTCGTTCGACTTCTTAGTCGCCGCATACAATGAAACAGGGTGGTCGACCGAATCTGACGTTGCAAATGGTGTTTTAGTATTCAACCCGTAAACAGAGCTTGAAGAGGCATAAACCAAGTGCTTCACTTTATTGTGACGACAACCTTCAAGAATGTTCAGATGACCGACTAAGTTTGAATCGGCGTAGGCGTGTGGGTTTTCGATAGAATAGCGAACCCCCGCTTGCGCGGCTAAATGGATCACTTGATCAAACTGCTCTGCTTCAAACAAGCAGGCAACACCATCGCGGTCGGCTATGTCTAACTCAACCAATTTAAAGTCGTCATGTTGGATGCGACCCAAGCGTGCTTCTTTCAATGCGACATCGTAGTAATCATTCAGGTTATCTACACCGACAACCTGATGGCCTTTCGCTGTTAGCTGCTCGACTACGGCACTACCGATAAAACCCGCCGCACCCGTTACCAAATACTTCATTATTTTATCCTTAATCTGAACCGAATAGATCGCGTGTGTACACTTTGTCTTGTACATCTGCTAGCTCTTGTGCCATGCGGTTAGAAACAATCACATCACAGCTTGATTTAAACTGTTCGAAATCCGTTAGCACCAAGGAGCGGAAGAACTCTTTTTCTTTCAGCTCAGGCTCAAATACCACTACTTCAATACCTTTCGCTTTGAGGCGTTTCATGATGCCTTGAATGCTCGAAGCGCGGAAGTTATCAGAGCCAGACTTCATCACTAAACGGTAAATCCCTACACGCGTTGGGTTGCGCTTGATGATTGAATCGGCAATAAAATCTTTGCGCGTAGTGTTCGAGTCTACAATTGCACCAATAATATTATTTGGCACATCAGAGTAGTTCGCACGCAGTTGTTTGGTATCTTTTGGTAAGCAGTAACCACCGTAACCAAATGAAGGGTTGTTGTAATGCGAACCAATACGAGGGTCTAAACTAACCCCATCGATGATTTGACGCGTATCTAACCCGTGAGATTCAGCGTAAGTGTCTAGCTCATTAAAGTAAGCGACACGAAGTGCCAAATAGGTGTTAGAGAACAGCTTGACTGCTTCGGCTTCTGTTGAATCGGTATACAGAATTTCAACGTCTTTCTTCACCGCCCCTTCTAACAACAAGTTCGCAAACACTGTTGCGCGCTCAGAGCGCTCACCCACGACAATACGAGATGGGTGCAAGTTGTCGTATAAGGCTTTACCTTCACGTAAGAACTCAGGAGAAAACATCAGGTTTCCACACTCCAGTTCTTGTTTAATGCGCGCTGTATACCCCACAGGAACGGTAGATTTAATCACCATCACTGCATTTGGGTTAATCGCCATCACATCTTTAATTACCGCCTCAACTGAAGATGTATTGAAGAAATTAGTTTCAACATCGTAATCTGTGGGTGTGGCGATAATTACGTATTCCGCATTGGAATAAGCTAACTCTTTCTCAAGAGTCGCAGTAAAGTTTAATGGCTTGTTAACCAAAAAATCTTCAATTTCAGCATCGACAATTGGAGATAATTTATCGTTAAGTAATCTGACTTTTTCTTCGATAATATCAACCGCGACAACATCGTGATGTTGGGCCAGCAACATCGCATTTGATAAGCCCACATAACCGGTACCGGCAATTGCAATTTTCATTTTATTTTTTCTTCGCTGACGTTGTAATATGTATAATTAAAAGCTTGATATGCGAATAATTAGGAAAAGCTCTAACCTTCCCTATCATAATATTTGATTAGATTTGAGCTTCAAGTAAAACCGTACGCAGCACTTCCGCCGTTTTCTCAATCTCGCTCTTCGCTAAGGTTGGGTGCACTAAAAACATAAAGCTGGTTTCACCTAGCTCAACCGCATTCTTTAACGGTGTTTCAGGCCTGTAACTTGTGCCATCAAATGCTTTTTCAAGGTAAACCTCAGAACAACTGCCTTGATATGCGGGTACACCGTGTTCAACAATCGCATCAACAATTTTATCGCGAGTCCAACCTGGTTTTAGATGCTCAGGGCGAATAAACATATAATGCTTATATTCCGCATGTTCAATGTATTCAGGAATATCCACACTGCGAACAATTGGAAGGTCAGCAATAGCCGCTTCAATCACAGCTGCGTTTGCTTGACGCTTTTGCGTCCACTCAGCCATGCGTTGAATTTGGATACGACCAATAACGGCTTGCATTTCTGTCATGCGCCAGTTGGTACCAAAACTTTCATGTAGCCAACGAAAGCCTGGTGGGTGCTCGCGGTTATAAATCGCATCAAAGCTTTTACCATGATCCTTATAAGACCACATAAACGACCATAGTTCTTTGTCGTTAGTGGTGACCATGCCGCCTTCGCCGCCTGTTGTCATGATCTTGTCTTGGCAGAAAGACCAAGCACCAATATGACCAATCGTACCGACACTACGACCTTTATACTTCGCACCGTGTGCTTGAGCACAATCTTCAATAACCTTAAAGCCATGTTGCTCAGAGAGTGCCATAATTGCATCCATCTCAGCTGGCATACCCGCAAGGTGAACAACAATCACGACTTTAGTTTTTGGTGTAAGTACCGCTTGTATCGATTCAGCAGTGATGTTTTGGCTGTTTAGGTCGACATCCGCAAAAACAGGCGTCGCACCAGCCGTTACAATAGACGAAGCCGATGCTAAGAAAGTACGAGATGTGGTGATCACTTCATCGCCTTGAGTAACCCCGAATGCTTTCAATGCAACATCTAACGCGAGCGTACCGTTACCCAAAGCCACTGCATATTCACAGCCAACCCAAGCCGCAAACTCTTTTTCAAATTCACGACCTTCTTGACCCGTCCAATAGTTAACTTTATTTGAAAGTACAACCTTACTTACGGCGTCCGCTTCTTCTTGAGTAAACGAAGGCCATGGGGAAAATGATGTATTAAGCATACTCACTCTCCAGATACTTACGCTCAGCCTCTAACACAGCTTCCATATCTCTTTTCTTTAGTTCTTTTAGTTTGCCATCAATCACTGCGTAAACAGTCCAGGCTTTCAAATTTTTACGAATAACAGCACAAGCGCCTACTGCACAACCTTCACCAATTGTTACTCCAGGAAAGATAACACTATTTGTACCAATGATGGCATGGCGACCAATCTCTACTTTACTTGATTTAACATTAGTAAAATCAGAGTGCACTGTTGGATTTGTTAAATATGGTCCAGAAAAATCATCGCTAGCAGTAATTACACGGCAACCTGCACTTAACCCTGCAAAATCTCCTATAACACACTCACCTCCACCAACGATTGTGGTAAAAGATGCAATATGGACATTTCGTCCAATTTCAGTTTTCACCCCTGAATTGATAAAGCAAAAGTCATCGATTTGGCTTTTTTCACCAAGAATAAAATTATCTTTTCCGACAATTTTAGCTAAATTATATATCGTACCTTTAATCATGGTTAGTACCTTTAAATGCTTCAGCAGTCACATGCCCTTCGGCTGTAATGCCTTCTTTAATAAAGACCTTTTTAATAGTTATGAGAAGCACCTTAATATCGAGGAAAAATCTATGATTATCCACATACCATACATCCAGTTTAAACTTATCTTCCCAACTAATCGCATTACGACCGTTGACTTGAGCCCACCCAGTAACACCAGGGCGAACCTCATGACGACGAGCTTGCTCTTTGTTATAAAGGGGAAGATATTGCATCAATAAAGGACGAGGACCCACTAAACTCATATTTCCCTTTAAAACGTTCCAAAGGCTTGGTAATTCATCTAGGCTACTTGAACGTAACTTGTCACCAAATGGCGTCATACGCTCGTCGTCGGGTAGTAGATTACCATTGGTATCAACAGCATCTTTCATACTACGAAACTTCACCATTTCAAATGGTTTCCCGCTCAATCCAGGACGAGTTTGACGAAATAAAACTGGAGAACCAAGGTTCTTTCGAACCTTCCAAGCAACTAAAGCAATAACAGGAGTTAGCAAGATAAGTACAATAAGAGAAACAAGAAAATCAAACAGTCTTTTCATCATTTACCCCTGAAGAAGTCAGCTTTGATTCATGAGCATCTGTTGCATTAACATTAGTCACCCACTCAACCCATTTATCCGCCAATAGTGTTCGGTCAAACTGGCTTTCAGCTAGTTGGCGAGCATTTACGCCCATTTTAGCTAATTTTTCTCTTTGGTCTGCCGCATTTTCTAACGCGTCAGCAAACGCTTTCGGGTCCTCCGGCTGAACAGAAAATCCACATTGCGTTTGCTCAATCATTCCCGCCAACCAACCAGGGTAATTATTAATAACAGGTAATCCTGCTGATATATAGTCGAAAAATTTATTGGGAGATGTACCGTAATAAAAGGCTGGAATATTCGCTAATAACTGCATACCTACGTCTGCACTTGCCATTAAACCAGACAGTTTTTGTTTATTTACCGGCGGGTGAAACACTACATTTTCTAATGCAAGTTCTGCCGCTCGTTTCTCTAGTTCAGATTTTAATTTACCTTGTCCAACTAAAACCAACTTAATATCTTCTCGACCACGTTTTCGGAGCTCAACGGCAGTATCTAGAACGGCAATAAGACCGTTTGCTATGCCATGAGTACCTGTAAAGATCGCCATCAGATCGTTATCTTTAACTCCCTCTGGGCGCCAAAGCGCGCTTGGTTGGCTAAAGATAGATAAATCACAACCATTAGGCACCATAGTTATTTTGCTTTCATCAACACCGCGCTTTTTAATCCCCTCAACAATACCAGGAGACAAACCAATACAACGATGCGCGCTGCGGTAAGATGCCCACTCTAAGAAGGACATTAGCGCCAGAATAACAGGGTTTTTGATTACACCCATCTCTTTAGGTAACTCTGGCCATAAATCTCGCACTTCAAAAACAAATGGCTTTCCACGCAACCAGCGGGCGAATATACCTGGAATTCCAGCTGTAAGAGGCGTTGTGGTAGCAAAAAGTACATCATATTTTTCAGTAAAGGCAAGGCCAATACTTTTCACAGCAAACTTAACAAACGTCATGCTTCGCTTTAAAAAACCATCTGAATTAGAGTAAGCCAAATCAAACTCTATGATACGAATACCATCGACAATACCTTCACGTTTGCCAGCGGCAAACATTACATCCAACCCGGTCTCCCCACCACCATAAGTCCCACAAACAACAGTCACACTATGTCCATGATGAACTAGGCGCCTAGCCATTTCATAAGAGCGAATGCCGATCATACCTTTGGGTGTAGAAAAGTGTTGATGAAAATACAAAATATTCATTACATCTCAAACCTTTATAATTAACAAAAAACTAAGCGTACGGGATAAAAAGCACCTAAAGTTAGGAAGAAATATTGCTTTATATATTGGCATATTAATCGATCGATATATTTGAATAGAATTCTTCAGAAGCCAAATCCCAAGAAAAACAGTTCAAAGCATACCTAGAGATTTTTTTGTGATTCTCAGCATATTTAGCCATATTCATAGCTTTAAGAATTGCCTGACTGTAAGTCTTCGCACAGAATATAGTACTAGGAACAAATGGCTCTACGTATTTTGACATATTTGCGCCAATTGTTACGACAGGTATAGCGCCACAAGCCATAGCCTCAATGACCGATTGTGGTTGTCCCTCATATCTTGATGGATGGAGAAAAACTTTTGATTTACTCAATAGTATAAATTTACTCTCCCCTGTAATAGGTGGATAAAGTTTTACTACATTAGAAAGGCCTAACTGGAGAATTCTCTCATTTAATTGTTCAGTAACACCCTTAGTTGAAGGGCCGTACAACTCAACACGCCAATTGAACTCCATAATTTGGTCTCTAATCAAGCTCAAGGACACTAATAATAGATCTATACCTTTATGACTTATATCAAATCTACCGATAAATGATATTATATTATCCTTAGGTCTAGCATCGTCTACTATTCTATTTAGTCCCGTAACCCCATTTCTAGCAACAAAGCTATCATTGTTTACACAAACACTATTTCTCATTTCTTCATCAGAAAGGAAGTGAATGTATTTAGCCCTTCTAACTACAAAACCACTATAGGTCAATAACGCAAGTTTCTTTTTAAACTGACCTTTTTTTAATGCCTCTAACATCAAATTACTTCTAGGCGAAAAAACATAGTTGACATTATTAACAACACATGAGAAAGCCAGGCGAAATATTTGCCAATCGAAAAGACCTGACATTACAACTAAATCATAGTTTTTTAATTCAGATAGTAATTCATTTAATAAACCAACCTTAACACCATTTAAGTAAAATTCATCACAGCAATCTTTAGAACTTGTAAAGACTGAACATTGGTGATCGAAATCCTCCCCTCGAGTAGCCAAACTGGTCATCGAATTAGAAGGACCGCTAATTCGGCCCTTCTCAAAGTAACAAACAAAAGCAATTTTCATAGTATTATGCCAGATATAGCCTTAACTTTATCTATAGCTTTTTTGTGTTTAACTAAAATATTCTCTGGCAAATCATATTTAATTTTTGAAGTAACCACATCAAAAAAGCTATCGATAGAGAGTTCTGCTTTTTCTAATGAGCAGCTACTCTCAATACAAGAATCTTCTCTTCCAATGTGTCGATAGTAGCGAATTGTTTTATGATGTAACGGAAAAGATAGTACAGGTTTAGATAAAGTACTAGCGACAATACCCACATGAAGTTTACCCGTGATTACACCTTCCGAATTGTCGATAACTTTTATGACATCACTAGCTTGCTCATAGCAAATATCAGTTATCAAATGGGAGTATTCATTCCGAAAATCAGCAAACTCAACTTTACCTGAAATAAGATTGCTATTATGTCCAGGGCTATCAGAGAAGAAAACAAATTGATAGCCTTCTTTAGCTAAACGATTTAAGACAACCTCCGTCGCTAACCTAAAATCATCACTTATAACTAAACCGACGTGAATACCAATATATTTAGAATTTGGCAACATAACGTTAGAACTCGCGATTTCATCTAATAGGAACGTTTTATCTTGAGCCAAGTCAGTAACCATTTCTATCGAACAATTTGGTGCGATTTTTTCTGCAAACTCAACCGACTCTTTATCTCGAAGCCACACTAATTGCGCGTTATTCAACATATAGCGAATAATTGGTTGTAACCATGGAGTAGATATTGGACCAAACCCAGCCCCAATTACATAAACGGGTATACCAAAAAATTTACATGTAATAAAAGGTATGAAATGCCTCTTCAAAAAACCAACGGACCATCTCTGTATGCCTTCTGGTGGTTCGCCTAAATATCCACCTCCACCAAAAATACATGCTTTAGTATTGCGAAAGTCCCTAAAGTTAAGTTTCTTTACCTCACCACCAAACTCTTCGAGCACATCTTGGGATGAAAATGGAAGTCTAACATCTTGAGGTTCAATCTCATTCGTTAATCTTTTAAGTAGCAAATAATCACCGAAGTTCTTTTTATAGTAACTACCATGAATGAAAAATAGTTTGTTAGCCATTAACTTTTCTCTTTTTCAAGCTTAGAAACGAAACTACAAGACCTAGCATTATCCAAAATGGTCTTGAGTCAAATATGTCATTAGTCATTAAAATAATCGGGATTGATATTAAAGTCATTTTACTTAGGACTGCTTCATGGCGACATAGAGCATTATTTTTTAACTGTTTAAATACCAATATTCCAGCTAAAGAAAAACCTGAAATCGGTAGTATCAAACCAAAATCTCTGAAAATCGATATAATAGTATTATGTGGAGGCCCCTCACCTACTACCGCTGATAGCCCCAAGCCAACAAAATAGCTTTGTGGACTAGAAAATAGGGTTTCCAAGTAATACCCTGCTCTCTGAAATCTATTTTCCTCCGAAACATTATTAAATACTCTTTCAAATCGGGAAAAAGACTTCTCTAGCACTGTAAAATCTAAGGAAAGAAAAAAATCCTTATTAAATACAATTAACAATGAAAGAAAAAAAATAAAAATCAGGAACGTAGATAAGAGTTTTTTTGAGCGCAGTTTAGAAACAAAAAAACAAGAAATCAAAAAACCTACAATCCCCATCCGACTACCTGTAGCAAGTATACCACTAACAGAAATAGTTAGTGAAAGTAGCAACAACACCGTTTTGGCATTATTGTTTTTTTTAATTAACCCAGATATACATAAAAACGAATTCAACAATAAAAATATCGCCCAATAGTTAGGGTTATTAAAAAAACCTGTAAACCCACTATATTGCCGCTCAGTTAAGGATTGAGGGACTAAGTCAAATAGCGAACCGGGGAAATTAAAAAATTCAAATGTAGTGCTCTGGAGTATCAACAATGAAGAAATCAAAGCACAAGAAATAAAAGTGTCAAAAGTAACATCTCTCTCTATATTAATACAAAGAAAAACAATACCAATAATAACCATTCCTCTAATGTAATATAGAACCTGCTCTAGCGCACCGGTAGAATCATATAAAGCTTCCCCGGTTCCTCCTCCTAGTTCTCCAATTAAGAGATAGAAAACCAGAACCAGGCAGCCGACAAGAAAACCAAAAAAAACAGTTCTCAACAAGCTACTGTGAGCATCGGTGAATACTATAAAAAAAATCAATAGTAGCAACACAGTTAGCAAGGCGAGGTTCGAAACTACCGTACCTAGAATGAATGAAAAAAGAACCGAGAACCACAACGAGAGAACAGAAGCCCTAACTAAATAACTCAAATCACCGCCCTTCCTTATTAAGTAAATTGAGAA
Organism: Vibrio sp. Isolate22; assembly: GCF_022398115.1. Lineage (NCBI taxonomy): Bacteria > Pseudomonadati > Pseudomonadota > Gammaproteobacteria > Vibrionales > Vibrionaceae > Vibrio > Vibrio sp. Isolate22. Next base: position 14,645 of record NZ_JAKEUW010000061.1, read on the forward strand.
TATTCAATCCAGATTTAAAATACAAACATGCAGCACTCAAGACATTCTTTAGTCCCCAATAAAAAGAAACAGAAATTGCGACCCCCATTAGGTAGTGCTGCGAAGAAAATAAGTGAACCATAGTTAAACATAAAATAGATGATAACACTGTTATCAACAAGTTATAACCATGTAGGCCAGTCATATTCATTAAAGGTGTTACACTTCCAGTGATAACATTAATAAATTGACCCAAAAGAAGCACCCATAGTATTTTCTTCAAACCTCCATTATCATCAATCACACCAAACAGAGAAATAAATTCACTCGAAAAATAAAAGATAAGAATAAGTATAGGAACACACAATACAGCTAAATATAAACTAGAACTTCGTACTGATTCTTTTAATTCTAGGGTGTTTTTTTCTTTAAAATTAATAGCAAAGTCAGGGGCAAAGGTCGAGTTAACAATCGTTACAATTAAACTCACAGTAATGGAAAGCCTAAATGCTGTAGCAAACTGACCAACAGTTTCATTATCAAAATAATAACTCATAATAAAAGGCAACCCATTGGTTGATGCATATGCAAAAATACTAAGAGCGAGAAAAGTAACTGTCGTTTTTAGAGGGAAGTGACTTTCATCCTTCACAAGTCTATCACCTTGCGGCAGGCCATTCAGAATATAAATATTATATATAAAACCTAAGGTAAGTATAACTAAATTAACCACTGCATATAAATGCAAGAATAGCTCAAACTCTAACTTAATATCAAGCAAGCTTGCAAACCAGACACCTAACGACACAATAAAGGCTGGAAACCCTAGCTCAAAAAATGGATAATGCCATGTTCTTTTTGTAGCTTTAGCTACCGAACTTAATACACCAGACAAAGAAAAAGGCACAATATACATTAATAATATAATTGCATAATCCCTATTCACACCATGAAAAACACTTGATTCGCGAACAATCAAATAGTAACAAATGATAGCTATCAAACTTGATAGTGTAGCAATTATCACAATCGAACTTTTTATTAAATTTTCAAAGCCAAACTTATCGCTTCGAAAAAACAAATAACTTCCTTTTTTAATTATTAAGTTCTCGACACCAAACCTAGAAAGCATTATCCCTACACCTAGAGCGCTAAAAACAATGCTGAAATCACCTAAATAAGTCACACCATAGACATTATTTATCATATACGTTAGAAATATTAAACCTAACGATGAAGTACCTCTAGATATAAGTACTTTAAACAAGTTCACCAATTTCATCCTACCAAGCCGTTAATTAATTACAAGCTTTCGAAAAGAAGCCTATCGCTATCGCCGAACCTAAAACTCAAGCACTAGGACTAGTAACTTCCAATAAGTTATTATATTTCAAACCTAAAAATAAAGTATTCAACTACCCCAAATACCTTTCGTGTCAATAACAAATTGGTCGTTAATTTTAATCTTTTTGAATTGCTTATGATCTACCAAAAGTACATGGATGTCAGTTTGGATAAGGGACTCATCAAGCGAGACTAGTTTAATATTTTCTATATTAATTGACTCTATATTTGGCTCAATAGCTAATACATTACCTGCATGACTATTTGCAATAGACTTTGTAATATCTAATGCAGGACTCTCGCGTAAATCATCGATGTCAGGTTTAAATGCTAACCCATAGCAAGCAATTGTTACATCTTTTGCAGTCTTTGTTGGGTTTGTATTTAGGAAGTCAGCAACTGCAACTTTCACCTTATCAATCACCCATTCAGGTTTATGGTCATTTACATTTCTAGCGGTGTGAATAATTCTTGCTGTTTCTGGTGTTTTAGACACAATAAACCAAGGATCAACGGCAATACAATGCCCACCAACACCAGGGCCTGGCTGAAGAATATTAACTCTCGGGTGACGGTTGGCTAATGAAATCAACTCCCAAACATCAATATCTAACTCATCACAAATCATTGAAAGCTCATTCGCAAATGCAATTTGAACATCACGACATGAATTCTCGGTAAGCTTAGCCATTTCTGCAGTGCGAGCATTAGTAATAACACATTCCCCCATCACGAAGGTTTTGTAAAGTTCCACACTACGCTCTGAACAGCGCTTACTCATACCACCAATTACTCTGTCATTTTGTACAAGCTCTGTCACAACATGGCCAGGCAAAACACGTTCAGGGCAATGCGCAACATTTACATCAGCGCTTTCACCGTGTGTTTGTGGGAATGTTAAATCGGAACGCGCTTCACTCAGCCATTCTGCCATTTGCTCAGTAGCACCAACTGGTGATGTAGACTCTAAAATTACTAAGTCACCTTTCTTGAGCACTGGTGCAATTGCTTTTGACGCTGCTTCTATATAACGCAGATCAGGCTTTGGAATATCACCTTCATTTACGATAGGAAGGAATGGTGTTGGAACCGCAATTAAAAAGGCGCCAGCAGCTTCCGGTGTCGTAACCGCTTTTAAATAACCTTGCTGTACAGCAGCGCTTACTAACATATCGAGATCGGGTTCTACGATATGAATTTCACCACGGTTAATGGTATCTACTGCGTGTTGATTAACGTCAACACCAATTACTTTCTTTTTACGGGATGCAAACATGGCAGCAGTCGGCAAACCAATGTAACCGAGACCAACAACTGAAATTGTTTCAAAAGACATTCTCATTTCCTAAAGTTTTATTTTTCTAATTCGTTCAAAATTCGTTTGCAAGCTTGACCATCTCCGTAAGGGTTATGTGCAAAGCTCATTGCTTGATATGCGGCTGCATCGGTAAGTAATGTATGTAAACTCGTTGTAATTGTATTTACATCAGTTCCAACTAGCTTAACCGTTCCCGCTTCAACCGCTTCTGGGCGTTCGGTCGTATCTCGCATCACCAATACAGGTTTACCTAATGAAGGCGCTTCTTCTTGAATACCACCCGAGTCGGTCAAAATGATGTGGGCGCGGCTCATTAAATAAATAAATGGTAAATATTGCTGAGGCTCAATAAGATGAATGTTATCAATGTCAGCTAGAATACGATTGACAGGTTCACGAACGTTTGGATTAAGATGCATCGGATACAGAATTTGCGTATCTGGATGTGCTTTTGCTGTGATAGCGAGTGACTCACAAATACGCTCAAAACCTCCACCAAAGCTTTCACGGCGATGACCAGTAACCAAAATAAGTTTTTTACTCGCGTCTAAAAACGGAAACAGAGCGGAAAGTGTTGCGTTCAAATCACTATCAGAGTCAATTTTGTTTTTTACCATCAACAGCGCATCAATCACTGTATTACCAGTAACGCTAATGTCTTCTGGATTAAAATTTTCTTTTAGAAGATTTTCTTGTGAGGTTGTAGTTGGTGCAAAGTGATACTTAGTTAACGCGCCAGTCAATCGGCGATTACCTTCTTCAGGCCATGGCGAGTAAATATTGCCAGTACGAAGCCCAGCTTCCACATGACCGACGGCAATTTGCTCATAGTAAGCGGCTAAGCTTGCAGCAAACGTTGTTGCTGTGTCACCGTGAACTAAAACTACATCAGGCTCAAACTCTTCGAGCACGGGTTTAAGCTCTAACAAAATACGCGCAGTCACTTCGTTAAGCGTTTGACCAGCTTTCATCAAATTCAAATCGTAGTCAGGTGTAATTTCAAACAACTCTAATACTTGGTCAAGCATTTCACGGTGCTGTGCGGTTACACAACATTTTGCTTCAAAGCGCTCATCGGCGGCTAAAGCATGAACAAGAGGTGCCATTTTGATGGCTTCTGGACGTGTGCCAAAAACCGTAAGAATTTTTTTCTTAGTCATTTTATTGAATTTCCAACCAACTGATGAAATTAAAAGAAGTGATTTTTTTAAACTTATTGCCTCAACCTCTTTGAAGCCACTGAGACATTTTTTATTCATTTTGAGACAGTCTATTGCGGACAATCCCTTATAAAACCTAGATTTTGCTTATTTTTTAAAACCGCCCCCATAGGCCACCAAAACGGATTTTTCAGCCTTTAGGCTTACCGCACTTTTTCACTTGCCCCCACTCGCATTTAGATACGCTACCGCCCTTAGGTTTGGCTCCTACAGGCAATGAATCACAATTTTTCACTGTGTTTCAGGTTTATGCGTTTTTCATACGGTTTTAATTTGCTGCGCATTCTAGCAAATCAAGTGCATATTGACCAGTTTGCAATTTACCTTATTCTGACAAGTGCCTCACAAAGCATTGACCCAGCGGGAGCATTGTACGTCTTGTAGATACTGAGTCCCTATGTGGTACCTGTTTTCTTGTGCTGCGTCGCAGTAGCGTTTCTCTATATCAATGAAGATGTTGCCGTTGCGGTACAGCGACACAAAGCTTGGGTTGTTGTTTACCGCTAATAACGCTTTAATCTCTGTGCGTGTTAACCCTTGTGGGTAGTGGTTAACCAGCAGTTTCAAGAACTCGCCAATGCGCCCTTCCACTCGCGCTACCTCTTTTTCTAAAATGGTGACTTTTTCTTTTGTTGTCAGTTTTTTTAGGCTGATATCGTCCATTTTCCCTCTCCTAATTCGACTTTTGTCTCTTGACGTTTTTTGTCTGTATTCACGTTTGGTCTGCCTTCGCCTTCGGTTTTCCCTAACTCCCACACCCCTAAGTTGTTGTTTTTCAATATCTTTTGACTGTGTGAACAAGCGCTTAGTCTGTGAATAATCGAATGGTCACTGCTTAGCATCCATGCCGAGCGATTTGGATTGAACTAGGGCCTTGATACGCGCTTCGAACGGGTTGGTGGTGCTTTTGGCTTGGTAGTCCGCGAGGGCCTGAGAGACAGGCGTGGGTTGTTGAGATTTGCTTTCGGCTTGATTGCTTTTGATTGGCTGCGCTTGGTTTGAAGCTGTTGTGAGCGCACCTGTTTTTCTTGATCCTACGGCTTTTATCGGTTTAGCTTTCTTTGAGGGTTTCACCGCTTGTGTTTGCTTAACCGCGTTAGTTTGCTTAAAGACCGGCGATGAGTCTCGCTTCGCCTTGGCTTGGGCGCTTCTTCTGAGCCAGCCATTCACAAAATGGCCAATGTGCTCAAACGGTTTGCGCTTATCGGGGTTAATGTACAGCCAGGCTTGCATGGCGTGCAGTTCTTGCAGCACATCTAACTTGGGGTAGGTGCGCTCTAATATGGTGGTGAACTCATGGTAAATCGGCGCGCTGCCCTCTTGGGTGAGCAGGTGAATCACGGCTTCACTCTTTGAGCCTTCTTGATTGGTACTTTCCGTTTGGGATGTAGCATTTGCTTTAGCTTCGCAATGAAGGGGCTGTTCACAAGGAATGTCTGTTTTGTGTTCTTTATGAAAGATTATGTGTGCAGGATGATCACTCTCCGTGTTGGATCTTGAGTCACCCAGGGGAGTGTCTGAATGGTCTGTTTTCTTTGCGAGCTCTGTTTTCTGTGGATATTCCGACGAGGCTAGCGGTAAACCTGTTTGTTCTGCATTGGTGTTCCCTTGATTCGCTTGGTCTAGATCGGCCTGCTGAATGTGGCTGTCGCTGGGTAGGCGCAGCTGATATATATTGCTGCGCTGGCGCCCTGAATCATCAAACCGCTTTATCCGCTTCACAAACCCTTGTTTCTCGAGTTCGTTAACGTGTCGCTTAACGGTTCTTACCGACACTTCACAATATTGTGCTAAGTAATTTAAGGATGGGAAACACACGCCGCGCGCGTCGGCGTTATCGGCCAATTTTAATAACACTAACTTGCTTATCGGCGAGCCAGTTTTTAATGGGATGAAAGAAAGAATTAGAGAAACACACATGGTTAACGCTCCTTGTTAATTAGTCATTCGTATAGAAATCCATTGATATACAGAGCATTAACAACACTTTTTGGCGCTTTAGGGGCGAAACGCCCATGAGATAAGTTGTAAGAAAAGATGTTTGGTTAAACGCCTCGGATAGATATGCAACACCAGCCTTATTGATCTGTAATTTTCCGAAGCACTTCTCACTTTTCTGTGTCCCTCCATTTTCGCGCTATTACCGCCAACCCCAATCAAGAATGTTGAAGTACATTGCCATCCCCATGCAGCAACAAGGTGCTTAATGAAGGCGATAGTTTCTCTTTTTATTTCAGCGTACCAACCCGGAATGGCGAGCCTCGAGTGCCGTGTTAATTCCCTGAATCAATCACGCCAGCCGTTATTTTTTAGTGATGGGTCTGGCCAAGTACTGAGCTATGAAGCCGGCGATTATAAAGAAAGCCAAATGGAAGGTTGTTATTTTAATGAGGATGAATGCAGTGACGTCCCCAGCTATGGGGATACTTGTTGGATGATCAGCCGAGCACGGCGCAGGCAGCCTCTGGGTTATTACGTGATGTATCTACGTTATGTCAGCCACCACCCCGGCTATGTAAAAACCGTCGTCGCCAGTTTACGACAACACATCGCACTGCACCCTAATTTTGAAGAATCGTTATCCACGTCTTTAATCACTTGGTTACAACAACACGAGGATTTATTTTGTCAAACACTCCACCAGCAACTGACCGAGTTCCACACCAGCCGTTAGAAGCGTCTGCTGTTTTGCAAGAGCCGACCTGTTTGCAAGAGCGAGCTTGCACGGAAGAGCCTTCAGGTTCACGAAAGCCGGCTGACTTACAAGAACAGGCTGGCTCTATCGAGCTCATCCCTTCGTTAGAGCCTTGCTTATCTCCTACTTCCTATTCTCTAAGCTTGGTTTCAGTTTTACTCCGCTTACCTTTTTGTCCGCCATATTCTTTTATCACTGTGCATTGTAGCGCCACGCCGCCACAGCAAGATGTAGACGTAGCCGAGATTCGCCGATGGCATAAAAAGAGAGGCTGGCGCGATGTCGGGTATCACTTTGTGATTCGTCGCAATGGGGATGTCGAACTTGGCAGGCCTCTGTCGCAAACCGGCGCACATGTGAAAGGACACAACAAGGGCAATATTGGGGTTTGTATGGTCGGCGGCTGTAATGCCGAGCTGCAACCAGAAGACAACTTCACGCTTGCGCAGCGTAAGGCGTTGTTTGGTTTGATGGCTGCACTGCAAGAGCAGTTCTTGATTTCAGATGAGAATGTTAAGGGGCATAAAGATTGGGGTGTGAATAAAGCGTGTCCTGTTTTGAAGATAAAAGCTTAAGAGCAGATACGAGATTCGAGTAAGCGAGATGCGAAAAGCAGGAAGAGCAGTAGCGGGATTCGGGTAAACGAGATGCGAAGAGCTTAGGAGCAGTAGCGGGATACGGGTAAGCGAGACGCGAAGAGATTAAAAGCTTAAAGAGCAGATGAGAGTAGCGAGATACGAGTAAACGAAGAGCTTGAAAAGCAGATTCGAGTGAACGAGATGCGAAAGGCTTAAGAGCGGGAGTGACGAGAAAGGCGGTATATAACCATCAATCAACCAAGGAGCAGTATGACATTGTTCGGAAGAATATTCGGGAGCCAGTCTTCCATTAGCAAAGGGTTAGATGCACTCACCAACACAGGAGATGCGATGTTTTTTACTGATGAAGAAAAAGCGAAGCACAAGCTGGCACTGCTTAAAGCGTATGAACCTTTTAAGTTAGTACAGCGCTACATTGTGTTGTTGTTCACCATTCCTTATGTGGCATTGCATGTGATGGTGATTCTGGGCTGCATGCACGGCTACGATTGGAAGCCATTAGGGGAAATGACCAATGAAGCGTTTGGTTATCCAGTGCTAGCGGCGATTGGTTTGTATTTAACGGGTGGCGTGGTTAAAAAATAGATTCGAGTAGCGAGTAAGCGGGATGCGAAGAGCTTAAAGCAGATGCGGGTGACGAGTAAACGGGATGCGAAAGGCTTAAGAGCAGGTGCGGGTGACGGGTAAACGAGATGCGAAGAGCTTAAAAAGCAGATACGAGTGACGGGTAAACGGGATGCGAAAGGCTTAAGAGCAGATGCGGGTAGCGAGTAAACGAGATGCGGAGAGACTAAGAGCGGATTCGAGTGGGTAAAGAATAGATACGAGTGACGAGTAAACGAGATGCGAAGAGCGGCGCTTTTCGTTACTCGCCACTCTCATCCTGCATCTGCCTTTTAGCGCTTCGTTTACCCGGTTACTCGCATCTCGTTACTGCCCTTTGCTTTTAAGCTCTTCGCTACTCGATAACTCGAATCCCGTATCTGCCTTTCAGCTCTTCGTTTACCCGATTACTAGCATCTCGTTACTGCTTTCTTTACTTCTTATCGCTCGAATATGCGTAGTTATAGTAACCGTAGCCGTATGAGCTAGACGCTTTCTTCTCGATGGCGTTGAAGATAACACCTTTCACTTCGATACCGGATTGTTCGAAACGGTTGCGGGCAACATCGATCTCTTTTAGGGTGTTTTGGCCGTAACGCGCCACCATTAGTGTGGTGCCAGCGAAAGAGCCAACAATGCTAGGGTCGGTTACCGCCAGTACTGGCGGGGTATCTATAATCACCAAGTCATACTCTTTTGACGCCCACTCCATCAGCTCTGCAAAGCGCGGGTGCATTAGCAGTTCCGATGGGTTTGGTGGCACTTGACCGCGAGTAAGAATGTCTAGGTTTTCTACTGGTGTTGCTTTAATAGATTGCGCAAACTCTTGTTTGTTGCTCAATACATCAGAAAGGCCATTATCCCACTTCACACCAAAACTTTGCTGTAGGTAACCTTTACGCATATCGGCATCAATGATCAGCACTTTCTGGCCGGTTTTGGCCGCTACTGCCGCAAAATTGGTCGAGATGAAAGATTTACCAATGCCCGGCGCAGGGCCAGAGATCATTAGTACGTTGTTTTTGGCTTCAAGCATTGCAAAGTGCAAGCTAGTACGAAGACCACGCAGTGCTTCTACTGAAAGATCTGCAGGGTTCGATTCTGCCAGCAGGGCCTGCGTGCCTTTGGTTTGCACTTTCTTCGATTTAAAGCGGTTGGTTAACTCAATTTGCAAATCTGATTTTGGTACAGCTGCGTAAACCGGCAGGCCAATTTGTTCAATTTTATCTGGGCTTTCAACACCACGATGGAACGCCGCTTTCACTAATACAAACGCTACACTCAACATGCCGCCTAGCAAGGTCGCTAATACCACGATCAGTGGCTTCTTAGGTTTAACAGCACGCTTATACGCTTGGGCGTCATCTAGAATACGAACATTACCTACGGTGCCCGCTTTAATTATGCTCAGCTCTTGAACCTTGTTTAACAACTGGATGTAGATTTGTTGGTTAACTTCTACATCGCGTGTCATACGTAATACTTCACGCTGCGTTTTAGGTAACTTTTGAATCTGTTCGTTCAAGCGTTCTTTCTCACGTAGCAGCGTTTTACGTTTATCAAGCAGTGATTTATAGGCTGGGTGATCTTTAGTGAAACGCTGACTGATCTCGCTCTCTTTAAACGTCAGTTCGTTTAACTGCGCTTCAAGCTCGACCATTACCTTGAGCGTCGATTGCGCCTCTAAGCCCAAGTCGATCGATTCGTTCTTCTGGCGGTAGTTGTTTAGCGTGTCTTCATAACCAGTCAGCTCAGATTTAATACCAGGCAGATGGCTTTCTAAGAACTCTAGACTCTTTTCTGCTTCCGCTGAATTGCGCTTCACATTTTGTAAGAAGTAGATCTGGCTGATGTGATTAAGAATTTCAGTAATCTGTTGCTTGTTTTCGCCTTCAAAGCTCAACTTCAGAATACCAGTTTGCTTACCTTGCTCAGACAAAGACAAGGATCTTTTCAGCCATTCGATCGCTTCTAGTCGGCTGCGTTGAGCAATTGAGAATTCGAAACCATTGTGTGATTCAAACCCAGCCACAAACAAGCTGTAGTCGTCGGCCGTTGCAAGCTCACCCACTTTACCTTGTAGGATAACACGCTCATCATCACGCACCAGTTGATAAGTGCCTTGTTCTGCATCAACAATCTGGATGGTGTGACCATAAGCACTTGCATAGCTTGGCAAATTAAAACGGCTTACCGCAATATGATTGATGTCACCGGTTAAGCGTGCAAAACCTTTTCCGACGATGGGTGCGTAAATCGGTGCTGTCACCGTTGTTAGGTTAAATTTATCCACCGTTTCGCCCAAGATCATGCGCGATTTGATAATTTCGACTTCGGTTGTCGCCGATGACTCCTGCGAGAATAGCTCCCCCATATCGCCGACCATAGAAGAGATACCGCCAGAGCTCTTCTCTTCAATTTGAATCAGCGCATCGGCTTTGTAGATCGGTGTTGAAAGCAGCGCAAATGCAATACCAAACACAGCAAAGATGAATGTGGTGAGCATGATTAGCCATTTAGCATCTAATAAGATACCAAGCAATTTTCCTAAATCGATCTCATCAGGATTATCTGTATGCGATGGCTGGGAGGGTTGTGTTGTCATTTGTTTGCTACTTCCTAAATGATTGCTATCAAGAGGGTGAACGACGCATCTCTTGTCTATGATTCTGTTATTGTTACCTTTGCGACGCTTCGACGGCTTGGCAGTTATAGGCGAAGCCTCAAGTTACAGCTTTTTTGCCCACGCTTGCGCAGCTTCGTCTATCAACTGATAAGCGTAGTCAAATGCTTCACGGCTTTGGCGGTGTGGATCGGGAATGTCTTTCTGACCAATCCACTGGCCGAACAACATGGTTTTACCACGTGCTTCAGGTGAGATCTGAGTAAGCGCTTCTAAGTGGCCCTTCTCCATCACCAAGATCAAATCATACTGAGCACAAAGATGAGGCGTCACTTGCTGCGCCTGATGGTTTTCGACATCTACGCCATTTTCTGCTGCGATTAAAATCGCCGTATCATCGGCTGGCTTGCCGAGTAAACGACTCTTTTCAGCCGCGATTCCGGCAGAGGCTATCTCTTTGCCTGGAAGTAATTTTTGAAGAACGCGCTCTCCCGTTGGAGAACGGCAAATGTTGCCCACACACACGACTAAAATTTTGTTAAACATAGCTATCCCTAATTGTATTGGCTTATAAATATAAAAATCAGGCCGCATTCAACATACGACCTGATTACCATTTCCTCTTAATCTAAGGCCAATTACGAATACGCAATGCACCTTCAGTCAAGTTGTTAAAGCCGTTGATTGTCGGTAGCAACTGACCAATCACACGATTCCAACGGCTGATTGGGGCTGCCGTTACGTAAACCACATCGTAAGGTTTTAGGTCGAACTCGGTACCAATCACTAGCGCTGAAGCATCTTCAATGTCTAGCTGGTAGATGTCTGCCATACGCTCTGATTTATCATCAGAGGTACGAATAACAAACACGCCCGTCGCATCTGCTGTCAATTCGTTGATACCACCAACACTGCTTAACGCTTCAGTTAGGCTCATGCCCACACGATCAATCTTCAGAAGTTTAGGCTCTTTCACTTCACCCATTACGAAGACTTTTTGATTATCGTTACGCGGCACGTGAACAATGTCACCAGCTTGCAGTAAGCGGTTTTGCGTTAAATCACCACGCTGCATTAAGCCATACAGCGATAGGTTCTCTTCTACACCGTTACGCGTTAATGACACATTGCGCCAATCGGCATTTTCTGAAAGACCGCCAGAACGATTAACGGCATCAAGTAGCGTTAATGGAATATTGGTGATTGGCTGCTGGCCCGGCTGAGACACTTCACCAGTAATGTAGGTTTTTTTAGAACGGAACGCCGCCACGTTGACATCCACTTGCGGGCTTTCGATGTATTTAGCCAAACGTGTCGCGATGTCAGCACGAATTTCACGAACCGTTTTTCCTGCGACTTCTACAGTACCAATGTAGGGGTAGAAGATAGTGCCATCAGCATGCACCCAGTTACCGGCTTCGGTACTACTACGGTAAGAACCAGCTGGAATAGTCAATTCAGGGTGATCCCAAATCGTAATATTTAAGATATCACCAACGCCGACTTTGTATTCATACTTTGCGATGTCTACGTCTAGCTCAGGATTTGCCCTTGAAACCGATAGTTCGCCCGTTTGGTAAGTCGATACTGACTGTGCAGTAAGTGGGTAAACGTTCACCACTTCAGAAATATCAGATTCTTGCTGATCTTCAGAAGTCTGAATCACATTCTTGCCACCAGTAGATAGGTGACTACCTGGAGTCGTACACCCTGCAAGTAATACAGGAAGGAGCGCCAAAAGGAGACGATTTTTATTAATCTTCATGTTAACCAAGTTCTAGAAACGGAATGTGTTGTGATACCCCAAAGGACACCCAAAAGAAATTAAGCGAGTTATTTTATCAGCTACAACGTGTTTAATTGAGTTAGGAGCTAGAGTTACTGTGATCCTATTCCCATTTAGTGTCAAAAAACTAAAAGACGCTACCGCCCCTTGATAGTCCGCGACACCACACTGCGTAGATCATATGTTCCCTTCAATATGGGAATTGAGTAGGAATTTTTTACCCAAAACATAGCAAAAATGTGCGTTTGCATACGGTTTGTTTAATCCGTATGCATTATCCACAAATTGTGTTTATTATCAACCTAGTTGAATGGTTTTAAGGGGGAAGAGCAGATACGGGATGCGAGTAAACGAGATGCGAATAGAATAAGAGCCAAAGAGCAGATGAGAGTAGCGGGTAAACGAGATACGAAAAGATTAAGAGCGGATACGGGATGTAAGTAAGCGAGGATGCAAAAAGAATAAGAGCAGATTCGAGATGCGACTGACATCTCGTTACTCTCATCTAGGTCAACCCCGTCATTCCAGAATTGAGGAACGAAATGTCTGGAATCTCTGCTCCGCCACATCCCCGTGTTTAACATCCAGAAAAAGATAGATAAAAGCAGATGCGGGATACGAGTAAACGGGATGCGAAAAGCTTAAGAGCCCAAGAGCAGCATTCCATAACTCTCATCTAAATTACGTCGTCATTCCAGAATTAAGGAACGAAATGTCTGGAATCTCTACTTCGCCATGCCCCGTATTTAACATCCAGAAAAAGATAGATAAAAGCAGATTCGGGATGCGAGTAAGCGAAGAGCTAAGAGCGAGAGCAAAAAAAGAGGTTCATCGCGGATTAGCGGGAACTAAAAACAAAAACGGTAGTAAGTGATATGGTTTAGTCGCCAAACAAAAATCATACACAAACTACCGTTTTCATGCCGAATCATACTTTCCTATCTTCATTCTGGGAAGGCTTTAAAATAGTAAAGTCTCACCAGACAGCATCACTTATTACACTGACTCTTAAACCTAACTCTGAGGCTAAATGCCTTTGCGGTCTTGAAGCCGAGGCTATCCATGA